>JAESTD010000261.1 GCA_016763755.1 Mucilaginibacter sp. | reverse complement strand
TTAAAATAATTAGCCATAACTAACAAAAAGGGACGCCGCAAAAGCGCCCCTTTTTGTTTTAACTGATCTGAACTGTTTAATTTTAACTTTAACAAACCAGGATGTTAGTAAAATCTTTGCCCTGCAACCTGTAGCTGTTATTTGATGCTGGTGTAAAAGTCCTATTTTTGGCGCACCATATAGTTTAGCTCAATGCCTTTTATTACCACTGTTATTACCGGCGCCACATCCGGCATTGGCCGCGAAACCGCTCTTGCACTCGCCAAAAAAGGACATGCTGTTTACATGCTGGTTAGGAATATTGAAAAAGGTGAGGAAGTTAAAGAAGAGATCATCTCTGTATCGAAAAACAAAAGCGTTTATGTGATACATTGCGACCTTGCCGACCTGCAGAGCATCCGTAATGCGGCCGATATCTTACGCAGTAGTTTATTGGGTATTAATGTACTTATCAATAACGGAGGCGGTATTTTTGCTAAGCGCGAAGAAAGCGTTAACGGCCATGAGATGACCTTTGCCGTAAACCATCTCGGGCATTTTATGCTGGTGCAGTGCCTTTTGCCTTTATTAGAACGCGGACAGGCTCGTATTATTAATGTAAGTTCTGAAGCGCATCGTTATACTGATGTTAAGATCAATGATCTCGATTGGCGCACCCGTCCATACTCGGCCTGGAAGGCTTATGGAAATGCGAAGCTATTCAACATATATTTCACCCGCTCATTAGCTACTAAATACGGTACTAAAGGTATCAGCGCTTTTGCGGTTCATCCCGGTTTGGTTAATACGTCCTTTGGTTCTGAAATAGGCGGACTAGGGAAATTATTATTATGGCTTACCCGCCCGTTTATGATAACGGCCGAAACCAGCGCGTTAGCCTTGGTTTATTTGGCAACGGCGCAGCGTATCGATTCAAAAAGCGGACAATATTTTAAAGGCAGGCATCCGGTTAACCCATCCGCTAAAGCTGTTGACGAAAAATGCCGCCAAAAGCTTTGGGATTTAAGTTTGGATATGATCAAATCTTTTAATGTGTAAAAAGATTGTCACACTATTGTCATTGTGATTTTAATGTCTAAATTAGACGTTTAAACGCTCAACAATGAAATTAAACAGAAAATTATTTGCCATACTGGGTTTATCCTCTGCTGTGGTGTTTATGGCCATGGCGCCGGTAACACATAAAGCAGATGAGCCTAAATTTAAAAATCTCAAGGTTTTACCAAAAAATATCACCGGTGAAGAGATGCACAAGGTGATGGAAGAATGGGAACATGCTTTAGGTGCGCGCTGCAGCCTTTGCCACGAACGTAACCAGGAAACTAATAAAATGGATTTCGCCAGCGATGCGAAGCCTGAAAAACAAATGGCCCGCGAAATGTTCAAGATGACGCAAGCCATCAACAAAAAATATTTCCACTCGAAGAAAGACAGTACTGGCGTTGTAGTTGAAAGTAACGTAAACTGCTATAGCTGCCACCGAGGTGTATCGCACCCGGAAATCATCAGGGCGTCTGAACTGCCACGTTCACAAGGCCCTAATGGTCAGGCTCCGGCAGGTACGCCGCCTCCACCGCCGCCAACACCACCGGCAGGCACGCCACCACCAAGCGGAAAATAATTACTAAAACGTATATTTAAGCACCGGCAATTTTGCCGGTGCTTTTTTGTTCACCGACATCAAAACTTTAACCCACATATGAAAAAAGTAACCGGCATTGGCGGCATCTTCTTTAAATGCGAAGACCCCAAAAAAATGAACGAGTGGTATGCGCAAAACCTCGGTTTGCCTGTTGAGCAGTATGGCACCTTGTTTAAATGGCGCGATGCAGAAGATCCTGACAAGGAAGGCACCACGGTATGGTCTCCGTTTAAGAATGATACCAAATACTTTGAGCCATCTAAAAAGGATTTCATGATCAATTACCGGGTTGAAAACCTTGAGGCCTTGGTTGAGCAGTTGAAAAAAGACGGCGTAACTGTGGTGGATGAAATAGCTTCTTACGACTACGGCAAATTCGTCCACATCCTTGATCCCGAAGGGAATGCTATAGAGCTTTGGGAAGATGTGAGTAAGTAAAACTAATTAGCTAATAGAGGAAAAACTTCATTGCCGTTGGCTTTAGCCAACGGTTTTAATAAACATGCATTCGGGCTTTAGCCTAACATATTTATGCTAAAGCCAACATGCTTTACCCGTATTCCGTTGCCTGAAGGCAACGGCAATGATATTTAAAGAATTTTTCTACCCATGATCAACCGAAGAAAATTTATCACCCAAACCACCACGCTTGCAGCTACAATAGCGGCTTTAAAAGCTACTAACGGTTTTGCAGCCGTACCATACAACCAAAGCTATACAGTGCAGCAGGTGATAGACCTTATCCTTAGAGAAGGGAAAATCACGGCTGCAGCTGATACTGTTGATACCATAAAAGCCGGAGACCCAACCCAAGCGGTCACCGGTATTGTGACCACGATGTTTGCTACCGTTGAGGTTATAAAACAGGCAGCGAAACTCAACGCCAACTTTATCATCGCGCACGAGCCGACTTTTTATAATCACGCTGACGATAAGGATCTGGTGCCCGATAATCCGATCGTTAAGGAAAAGCTTGATTTGCTGAACCGGTATAAAATTGCTGTATGGCGTTTTCATGATGGCCTGCATGCCATGAGCCCTGACCCGGTTGGTGTAGGCTTTCTGCAAAAGACCGGCTGGACAAAATATTATGGGCAGGAACGTTATACCATTAACATACCGCCGCTGAGCGTACCGCAACTGGTGGCGCATCTAAAAAAATCATTAGGCATAGCACACCTGCGCGTAGTGGGCGATCTTACGCAAAGCTGTAAACGCTTAACTATTCTTCCGGGGGCATCGGGTGCTAAAAAGCAAATGACCAATGCCATAAAAGATAATGCCGACGTGCTGATCGTTGGCGAGGTAGCCGAATGGGAAACGGCAGAGTTTTTCCATGATAGCAACTTGCTGGGCCATAAAAAAACGCTTATCGTACTTGGACATTCTTTTAGCGAGGAGCCGGGGATGGAGTACCTAACAACCTGGCTGCAGCCCAAACTTAAAGGTGTTAATATAACGCACATTGCTTCGGGCGAGCCTTTTGCGTGGATGTAGTCACAGGTTTTGGGCGATTACAAAGCCGCTTGCCCATGCCCACTGAAAATTATAGCCGCCCAGCCAGCCGGTAACATCAACACACTCCCCGCCAAAAAACAGGCCGGGGATTTTTTTTGATTCCAGTGTTTTTGAGGATAGCTCATCGGTATCCACACCACCCGTCATTACCTCGGCTTTATCGTACCCTTTGGTACCCGCAGGTTTTACCTTAAATTCATGGATAAGTTGAGCGATATTTTCGACGTCAGCCTTAGATAAAGAGGCTAAATTCTTATTCACAGGCAAGTGTCCGCTCAACGCATCGGCAAATTTTTTGGTGAACAGGCTGGCAAGGAAATTTAGTAATATCTTCTTCCCGTTTTGTTCACGCTCCGCGGATAGCAGTTCGGTAATGTCTTGTCCCGGTAAAAGATCTATGTAGATAAACTCGCCGGGTTTCCAGTAGGATGAGATCTGTAAAATGGCCGGGCCGCTCAATCCCCAATGGGTGAATAGGATGTTTTCTTCAAAACTTGCCCTCTCATTCCATACGCGGCAATAAATGGCGTTGCCGGATAGCTGTTCGTACCAGGGCTGGTCCTTACCCGTGATGGTCAAAGGTACCAGGGCGGGAGAAGTGGCCGTAACCTGCATGCCAAACCCTCGCGCTGTGCGCAAACCAAAATCTGATGCGCCAAGTTTTTGGATTGGTAAGCCACCGCTGGCGATAACTACCTTATCAGCAGTAAAAGTTTTCGGATAACCATCCTGCAAAACATCTACAGTAAAACCATCGATCGTTTGTTTTACAGTTACTACTTCGGCGTTTAACCGGATCTCCTGCTCCAGATCACGGCAGAGGTTGGTGAATACTTCAATAATGTCCTTCGCCTTGTTGGTAGTAGGAAAGAGCTGACCAAGGGTTTTCTCTTTACCTTCTATACCGTATGTCTCAAAAAAAGAAATGGTATCCTCAACCGTCCACTGCGCCAGTGCCGAACGACTAAAATGCTCGTTCTTCGAAATGAATTGTTTGTGTGTGGTATACAGATTGGTATAATTGCAGCGCCCGCCGCCACTGATGAGGATCTTGGCACCTACTCGGTCGTTCTTTTCCAATATCAGCGTACGCTTGCCCAGGAAACCTGCCTGCACCGCGCACATCAGTCCGCAGGCACCGCCGCCAATAATTATAGCATCAAAATGGGTTTGTTTTATTAGATTTGCCGTCATGGATGGTGTTGCGCAAATATCAGAATTTGGAAAGATACTTATCTTTTTAATTGTAGGTACACTTGCAATTGGCGGACTTTTTTTTGCAAACCGCTTTCTATCACCCCGTAACCCCAATCCCGAGAAGCTGAGCACTTACGAGTGCGGCGAGGAGCCTACAGGTAACGCCTGGCTGCCGTTTAATTCGCGATTTTATGTTATCGCATTGGTTTTCTTACTGTTTGATGTAGAGATGGTGTTCGTTTTTCCATGGGCGACCGTTTTTGGCGATAAGCAACTGATAGCTGCCGATAACCGTTGGGGATCGATCTCGCTCACAGAAATGTTCATCTTTTTAGGTATCCTTATCCTTGGCCTTGCCTACGTTTGGATAAAAGGCGATCTGAACTGGATAAAACCCAAGCTGAATATCCCGCGCACAAACGCCCGTATTCCGCAGAATTTATACGAGCAGGTAAACGCACTGCAAGGCCAGTATAAAGTACAGGATTTTGCAGCAGCATTAGCGCCTGCTACTGCACCAACCACCGCTACTGCACCTGCCACCGCAGAGCCGCGCAAGCCTATGTTTAAACCAACCTTTAAAAAGCCTGCAAATGACGCCTGATATGAGCAGCGAGAACGGTGGCATTATGGTCACAAAACTGGATGACCTGCTTAACTGGGCAAGGTTGTCATCACTATGGCCTATGAGCTTTGGTATTGCCTGTTGCGCGATAGAAATGATGGGTGCCATGGCATCTACTTATGATCTTGACCGTTTCGGCGTTTTTCCGAGGCCGTCAGCACGCCAATCGGATGTGATCATTATCGCCGGCACGGTTACCTTTAAAATGGCCGAACGCATCAAACGCCTTTACGAACAAATGCCCGATCCTAAGTATGTTATCTCAATGGGATCATGCTCTAACTGCGGCGGCCCGTACTGGCAGCACGGGTATCACGTAGTAAAAGGCGTGGATAAAGTAATCCCTGTTGATGTTTACGTACAAGGCTGCCCGCCACGCCCTGAGGCTTTGATCGGCGCTATTCTCGAACTTCAGAAAAAAATAGAGAAAGAGCATATCGTAGCCGGCCCGGCTGCGGTTTAAGCGTACTGACGTTTTCTTGTCAGCGTTCACGGTGTTCACGGTGTTCATGCGTGAACACTTGTGAGAATTATGATTCCCTCCCCCGGGAGGGTTGTGCTGGCATGCGCGCAAAGGCAGGGAGGGGTTTCTGCGGATGCAAAGCATATAAACCCCTCCCTGCGCCCTCCCAAGGGAGGGAATCGCGCAATCCCACACCCCGTCCCAAAAATGACGATCAACATTCCTATCTGAGTTTTCTTTAACTACATTTACCGTATGCAAAAGATACTGGTAGCCAACCGAGGCGAGATTGCCTTGCGTGTAATGCGCTCGGCCCGCGAAATGGGTATTAAAACCGTAGCCGTTTATTCCGAAGCCGACCGTGACGCCTTGCATGTGCGTTACGCTGACGAGGCTGTGTTTATTGGCCCGGCGCCGTCTAACCAGTCGTACCTGGTGGGTGCCAAGATCATAGAGGCCTGTAAACAGACCGGTGCCGAAGGTATCCATCCCGGTTACGGATTTTTGAGTGAAAATGCCGCTTTTGCACGCTTGGTGCGCGAAGCAGGTTTAAGCCTCATCGGCCCATCACCCGAGGCGATGGAGATAATGGGTAACAAGCTATCCGCCAAAGCTGCCGCCTTAAAATATAACATCCCCATGGTGCCCGGCACCGAAGAAGCCATTACAGATATTGCCGAAGCTAAAGAGCGGGCAGTTGAGGTGGGTTTCCCTATCCTGATAAAAGCTGCTGCCGGTGGTGGTGGCAAGGGCATGCGCATTGTAGAGAGTGCTGCCGATTTTGAAGAGCAAATGAACCTTGCAGTATCAGAGGCTACCTCTGCCTTCGGCGATGGTTCGGTATTTATTGAACGGTACGTTTCTTCTCCACGACATATTGAGATACAAGTATTGGGCGATACACATGGTAATATCGTACATCTTTTTGAGCGCGACTGCTCGGTACAGCGCCGTCATCAGAAGGTTGTTGAGGAAGCGCCATCATCAGTATTAACGCCGGAGATCCGTGAGGCCATGGGGCGTTGCGCGGTTGATGTGGCAAGGTCGGTTAATTACACCGGGGCAGGTACGGTGGAGTTTATTATGGATGACCAGCTGAACTTCTATTTCCTGGAAATGAATACCCGTCTGCAGGTAGAGCACCCGGTTACGGAACTCATCAGTGGGGTCGACCTGGTGAAAGAACAGATAAACATTGCACGTGGCCATGCCATCAGCTTTAAACAGGAAGACCTGGCGATCAGCGGCCATGCCATGGAACTCCGCGTTTATGCAGAAGACCCTGCCAATAACTTCCTGCCGGATATTGGTACGCTCCAAACTTACGTTACCCCTAAGGGCCCCGGCGTAAGGGTGGATGACGGTTTTGAGCAAGGTATGGAGATCCCGATCTATTACGATCCGATGATAGCCAAGCTGATCACCTATGGTAAAGACCGCCAGGAAGCCATTGAACGCATGATCCGCGCTATTGACGAGTATATCATCACCGGTATCACCACCACGCTGCCTTTCGGCAAGTTTGTGATGCAACATGAGGCCTTTACCTCGGGCAATTTCGATACCCACTTTGTTAAGAAATATTTTACCCCAGAGGTGCTTAATGCTGATAATGCCGATGAGGCAGAAATTGCTGCCTTGTTGATGGAACGCTTGCTTTCGGTTAAAAGGATTGCAGTTGCAGAAAGTGCGGGCGTTGTGGAGAGTAATTGGGTGAGGAATAGGAGGGTAGTTTAAGTCAAAAGTCAAAATTTAAAAGTCAAAAACTTTTTGTCATTCTGATCCGCCGGCTGGCGGAGAAGAATCTGACCACGTTCTCTGTAAAGCAACCAGATGCTTCGTTCTCAGCATGACAAATACAAATCCTTCCAACTCCTCAATCATACCCACTTGCGCAGCAATCAGTTTAACCTTTGCTTCCTCAAGCGAAAACCAACCTGCGCGATCTATTTCCGGGAAAGCAACCCGTTTGCCGGATTTTGGCGGCCATTCTATCTCAAATGTATTGCTTACAATATTGGTATGATCTATATCAGCTTCAACGGCCCAGGCGTGTACGGTTTTGCCGCTTTTTTGTTTAATCGGTTGTAATTTGATGAAATTACCGGTTATGGGCTTGCCCACTTCTTCCTCAAACTCGCGTCGTGCCGCAGCTAAGGGATCTTCGTTATCATCAAATTCACCTTTGGGGATACTCCAGGCACCGTTGTCTTTTTTTGCAAAGAATGGCCCGCCGGGATGTACCAGGAAAACCTGTGGTTTGCCGTTAGCAAGTCGGTAAAGGAGTAATCCGGCACTTTGTTTTGGCATAGCTTTGATTTTCAATGTCGTAAATTACCAAACACCATTATTAATGGTTAGTTTTATGATAACCAAATCCTAAAATAATGGAAGACATCCGCTGGAGCAAATTTACCCTTTGCGGCGA
>JAESTD010000260.1 GCA_016763755.1 Mucilaginibacter sp. | reverse complement strand
GCGGAGTCCAGTTATCTTTGTCGGCGTGGACCGATTATCGGGTTTCAACTTCCAGGCTGTTTCTCTGAGTTTGCCGTACTACCTGAAATCGCTTTAGCAAAAGTTGATAACCAGATTTCCGACAACGAAGCGGCCTGTCTACAATCACTAAGTGATGGTCTTGCTGCCGTGGATACTGCCGAAATCTAGATGGGCGATTCCGTCGTCATCTTCGGCCAAGGCAGCATGGGACTGCCCCTCGCTGGTTTATTATACGCAGCAAAAATACCGGCAACAGCATCATACCTATGCCAACAGCCTGGCAGATCTGGGTATAAGCTCTGCCGAGGCAATGATAAACGGAATAAAAAACACTTTAGTGGTAGAAGGTTCAAAATATCAATACCTCGCCACGATCACCGATGCGAACGGGAGAACCTGGACCATCAACAACGACGGCTTAATTCACATGCAGCATTAGTATTTGACAAGAAAAGCATCATCATATGATAGCGCCCAGCACGATCAGTATACCCCAGCAAGTCCTGGACGACCTGAAATTAAAAATAAAGCTAACCCGGTGGCCGGAAGGTTTGGCCGGTGAGGGATGGGAATACGGTTCCGGTAGGGCTTATATGAATGAATTGGCCCTTTATTGGCAGGATACTTTTGACTGGAGGAAAACGGAAGCAGCGATCAACAGCTTTCCGAATTTCATGGCCGATATCAATGGTTACCAGATCCATTTTTTACACATCAAAGGAAAGGGTAAACATCCCTGCCGCTGTTGCTTACCCGGCATGAACAGACAAGTAGAAATGAATTTTTATGTATTTTGTAAATAAAACTTATGTAAATTGTAAATAAAGAGGATGCTTAACCTTGGGTAGGCGAATAACGTCAATTTAAATCACCTGTTTTGAATGTTCGTTTTGCAAATAAAGATCTGCGCTTTCATGGCGTTCAGTTCGCTGATTTTTTCGTCGATCTGCAAAAGTTTTTGATCCAACACTTTAAGTTGTGCTTTTTTACTGATCGTTTTTTCATACCACATGTCGATCACTTCTTTAATTTCATGTAGCGTAAAGCCCACGGCTTTTGCCATTAGGATAAACCGTAATTTGTCTGCAGCTTCTTCGCCATAATAAACATAGTTATTGGTCTTCACTTCCGGCTTTAACTCACCCTTAATTAACCCTGATTTTTCATAGAACCTGATGGTTCCTATGGGAATTCCAGTCTCCTTGGATAGCTGATTGATCAGTTTCATAAAAAAGTTAAACTATATAGTATACTTCATACTTTATGGTTACAAAAGTATTATTTACGTTTGCAAAATCAAGAAGATATTTATGGAAAACACATCCTACTCCGACCGAGAACTGCTTAAACAAATCCCCGGCTTTACCAGTGCAGTTGCTACAGTCAATGGCAGCACCTTACACTATGTTACAGGAGGAGAAGGGGAGCCATTGATCTTGATACCCGGATGGCCGGAAACCTGGTGGTCTTATCATCAAGTGATGTCAAAGCTGGCTATGGCTAATCAAGTCATCGTGGTGGATATCCGGGGAATGGGAGCTTCCGGTAAACCAGACTCCGGTTATGACAAGAAGAATATGGCAAAAGATGTTTTCGAGCTAATTCAAACCCTTGGATTCGCAAAAGTTAACATCTGCGGTCATGATATCGGTGCCCATGTTGCTTTCAGTTTTGGTGCAAATTATCCTGAGGCCACAGCAAAGCTGATCATGCTGGATACGCCCCATCCGGATGAAACGCTATACCGATTGCCTATGTTGCCGATTCCCGGCTTGAATTATACCTATCCCTGGTGGCTAGCTTTTAACCAGGTAAAAGACTTGCCTGAAGCATTATTGCAAGGCAGAATGAAATTGGTCATCGACTGGATATTTAATTCGCTATTAAACAACCCTTCCGCTATAAGCGAATTTGACAAGGAAGTTTATAGTTACTATTACAACACGCCCGAGAGCATCCGGGCATCAAATTGCTGGTACCAAGCCTTTAACCAAGACATCGAAGACATCAAATCTTATACAAAACTCAAGATGCCCGTGTTAGGCATCGCAAGTAACGGCAGCTTTGATATGTTGCAATCTGCCCTTGATCGTTACACTGAAAATTGCGTCGTAAAACGCATCGATGACAGCGGTCATTTCCTCCTTGCCGAGCAACCTGATTTGATCGTTAAGTATTTCAATGCATTTCTGTGAGGATATAAATCAAAAAAAAAGACCATTTCAAACTGACTCAGGCCTAAGCAATTTTTAAGCAATCTCCGATTAGTTGATATGTTGGGTCTTACTTGGTATCGAAAAAGTTGTATTGACTGGTGTATTCCATTTGGTATCGACAGAAACGTTAAAGCTAGCCGATTGACCAAACAAATTGCCGGAGAATTTATACTGGGTATTGGCCGCTACAGTTGTATAAAAGTCATATTCATTTTTTGGCAGCACCTTAGTGGCAATGACCTTACCTTCCGGATCTAAACAGCTTAACGTAATTTGAGGATACCGGTATGGAAAAACAAAAGAGGTGATCTCCATGCCGGTTTTGCCAATATGTGCACTGGTTACCGGAAACTCAAACACGGCATCCGGATAAAATTCGTCTTGTCGTCCCCGGTCTAAGCCCAATCCATTAATCAAATCCAGAGTTGGCGGATAATCACTATACGTAAGCATTAATTTGGCAGCATTATTTGGAATGGCGTCATTTAGGTGAATAGTGACCTGACCCACCATCCTTTTCATCACAATGGGTTTATCGATAGGTTTTCCTGATACGGTTGTATCAATAGCAGCACGGTAGATGTTGGGTGTCAATAATTTGTAATCTAAATAATAAGTTGTACGAGCCAGCTCACTGCCTGTATTCGGAATCGTTTCTACCTGGATCTTGCCCAATACATCACCGCCTACAAAACAGATATAATAGCGTCCGTCTTGCAGGGAGTCCCTGAGCATGCCAAAATTGTTTTCGGAATTCAGATGTTCCTGGTAACGGTACAGATCCGTATTCAGCCCGTACCCGGAATCCTGCCACTCGTCTACTGCAAACTGTAAATACTTGATCTGGTCTTTCAACCCGTCCGTTCGGGTGACGCTATTTGATCTTAAATTACCTGTCGTCAAACCAAAATCGCTCACAGAAAAACTAACGCTTTGAGCAAGTTTCGTTGACTTTATCGGAAGGATCACTTTGGTTGACTCTTTGCTGCATCCGCATAACGCGATTACAGCCATTAAGGTGTAGAATGTCTTTTTCATTGTGTAAGATTTAGATAGTCAAAAGTAACCTTTGTGACGCTTGTTGGCGGACGGTGAATGACTTTGTCCATAGCGTTGTAGATAGTGGATAAACTTGCACAGATATGGGATAGGATCCCTTTAAAATACAAGCTATTGTCGGTTTCAAAAAGCGCTAACTGACGTATCCAAATCGTTCACGAACGTGTGGAGATGGCAGGGATCCGTCTTGCCGGTGTCCTTAACCGCATCTTCGGGCATTAGGAAATTGCCGCTGCTTGTGTTTCCGTTGCACCGCCAACTGTGAAACAGATGTCTAAGTGACAGCATCTTAATTTTTCGGCCATAAGTTAGAATTGTCCCTGAAATGACTGATCTCTTCTATCGCCTCCTCGACCTCTGTACCACTTAACTTTCTATGACCACGTGAATAAGTAAACAACTTGCCCGGTGCATCGAAAGTAATCGTTCCGAGATAGTGAGGATCATCCTTCTTGTTCAGGTGGCGTGTGCTTTCCCTATCGATCGCTAGTCTATCGTCATGATCGCTGTGATGATATAAATGATAAGTGTGGGTAAGCACGGCATGCCCATTCAGGTGTGCCTGCGTGTCCGGGATGACCAGCAACTTCTGCGGATCCCCGATCATGATATAGAACGGTTCCATGTTGATAGTTCATAATTTATAAACCCTGGCCACGACAACCTCAATGCCATATCAATAATCACGGACCAAGTTTCTCAAACCATTTAGGAGTAAAGATGTTATCATGTTACTGACCTGCCGGGACTGCGACAGTAAAGACGGTCAAGGCGGCCAGTGTTTGCACCCGTCATAAACTTTTATCATGAACTTGCAGTTAGACATGGAACTCCTGGACTACCTGAAAGCCCAGGGTTATCGTTACTGTTTATCGAAGACCACTTTAAGCGCGAATGATCAGGTAAACATCCATTTGACGCCAGTTAAAGTCCGTCCTTATCACAGGAAACTTCCAAAGGATTACGATACTTACTTTAAGATATCAAAGGAGCCAACACGGTTGGCAAAAGGGGTTGATGGCTTGAAGGTCATCGTCTCGTTGGACAAAGCTACAGTCAAAACTTATGTCGAGCATACCCTACAAGATGTTATCACCACGGGAAGCTCACTAATGATCATTAGAGGTGATGAACGCGAGCTGATCAAGTAGAATCTCAACCGGGGACACGACCCGGATAAACCTTATGCTTTCAGATAGGTCTGATAGGTTTTCAACAAAGACCGTTCATTAATTAATGCCTCGCTTAAATTTGCCTTCATGAGTTTATTCACGGTTTTGGGATAAATGGAACGCGATAGTGACTCCAGTAACCTGAACGAGTTCACTTCTATACCAACAATTAGCATCAGGTGCTGTATCAACTTGATATCATTGAAAGATGATGCTTCGTCAAAGTCTTTCCAAAGATATTTTGAAACGTCTAATCCATCCGTACGCAGAGACTCCCCCGGTAAGTATTCTGTATTTAATTGCTGCATAGCCATATCCATGCGCATGATCTGGTTCTGAAGCGAAACGCCGCCAAATACGATCAGCATCTTGAGGTCGGCGCTAAGCGAAGCGTTTGAGAGGATTGGTAGTTGATTCAAAAGGTATTTCTTCAACACGCGGGTATCAGTAATAACCTTAATGAAGGAATCTAAGATTTCCTTTTTAGAGATTTGTTGCGGTGCTAAGGGTTGATCCAGGTTTTCCATACGCTTTCCGTCTTAAA
Source organism: Mucilaginibacter sp. (assembly GCA_016763755.1). Lineage (GTDB taxonomy): Bacteria > Bacteroidota > Bacteroidia > Sphingobacteriales > Sphingobacteriaceae > Mucilaginibacter. Next base: position 622 of record JAESTD010000260.1, on the reverse strand, counting down.
CGCGATTCGTCTTACTAATGGACTGAAAGACAAGTCATTGTTAAAAACTATCACAAAGCATATTCTTAATTGTTTTAAAACTTAACAGAATGTTTACCGGACTGAGCAGTTGGGGGGCGTGTGCCGGTAGCCTCCATGACCTAAATATATGAATCCCTAAAACCAATCGACGTCAGGAACCTTTATTCAACATGGCATCCGGATTTTTTGCACTGATAGATGACATCACCGCCCTGATGGATGATGTTGCGGTAACGACGAAGATAGCGGCGAGGAAAACAGCGGGCATCCTGGGTGATGACTTAGCCGTAAACGCTGAAAAAGCGACGGGTTTCCTTGCCTCCAGGGAACTTCCTGTGCTTTGGAAGATCACCAAAGGTTCTTTAGTCAATAAAGTGATCATCGTGCCCGCAGCATTGTTGCTGAATGCATTTCTCCCGGCGTCCATTACGATCATCCTTTTAGCAGGCGGTTTTTATTTAGCCTATGAAGGCGTCGAAAAAATCGTTCACGCTATATTCCACCGCAATAAGAACGGTCATAGCAAACCGGTTAAGGAGACTGCCCTTGATCAAAGCGCCGCTGAGCAATCCAAGATCCGGTCCGCCGTAACGACTGATTT
>JAESTD010000259.1 GCA_016763755.1 Mucilaginibacter sp. | reverse complement strand
ACCCTCTCCTTTGGAGAGGGTAGGGTGAGGCATCTGAGGTTGCCTCGTCCCTCAATTAAACCACTTATTCTGCGTAGCCACCTTTATAGCCGAGGCTTTATTGGATACGTGCAGTTTCTCGTAGATATTGGCAATGTGCTTGCGCACGGTATGCGGGCTGATAAATAGCCGTTCGCCTATTTCCTGGTAATTAAGGCCATCAACAATACGGTTAAGGATCTCCATTTCGCGGGTTGAGAGCAAATGCTCATGCTCTGCTGCAGGAGTAGCGGGCTCAATGGTTTCCGCTTTGGCACGGAGTAAGCCAAGGGCTTTGCGTGCTATCCGTGGCGACATAGGCACGCCGCCTTCATGTACAATTTCGGCAATGGCCTTTACAATGTTAGATACCTTTTCATCTTTTAACAAGTAACCATCCGCACCGGCCTTAATAGCTTCAAATAATTTGTCATCATTATCAAAAACCGTCAGCATCAGAAAACGCATTTCGGGGTAACGGTCTTTGGCTATCATTACCGCCTCTATCCCGTTCATAACAGGCATCTCAATATCCATAAGCACCACTTGAGGGCGATCTTGAACATTTAATCCGGCCAGGTCGTTTAGTAAACCCATTCCGTCACTGGCTTGCAAAACAATGTCAATCTCTTTGTAGTTGGCAATATTGCTTACAAGCGCCTCCCGCAGCAGCTTCTTGTCATCTACAATTGCAATTTTAATTTTGCTGATAACCATTGCCTTCTTATTTTAAAATCCAAAGCCCAGGCGCACGGCCACAAAGCTTTGTCCTTTGTACCCTTCATAACGTAAACTGGCATCAAATGAACCTAATATAACGCCTGCGCTTGGTGCATAAGTAAAGCGTGTAGCACCTACAGATTGCAGGTCGCCGTTGGCGTCGCCGTAATAGGAACGGACGATGGTTGCCCCAAGCTCACCCATTAAGTAAAGCGGCCCCTGAACCATTTGCCTGTAACCGGCTTTTATCGGAATGTTAAGTTGGGCTTTGCTGTCGTTGCCAAGGTAAGTTAGGTCTTTTGGAAGAAAAGCTATAGCGCCCGATGTCAAAGTTACATCGCCGGCGGCAGGTAAACTGATCGCTCCGCGAAAAGTAAGTCCAACGCCAACTTTGTAAAGGTCTGACATGTCGCCAAGCGGTAAAGCACCCTCAACACCCAGGCCAAGTTTAAAACCTTGAGCTCGTAACTGGGCTGTAGCCGCCATCATTAAAATAAATGCAATGGTAAAAATTCTTTTCATGTAATTAGGATTTGGTTTTTTTCCAACTAATATACCGTTGATATGTAACATTTCCAATACAATGTGTGTAATATTTCTCGGAAAGTGCTCAGTATCAGATCTGACTAAAAAGGAAGTGAAAATCTCATATGATAAGGCAAGATTTAGTATTTTGCAATGCATGTACTTTATCCTGTCAAAAGTTCTTTTGGCTTTCGCCATGCCATTGTTTTGGAGTTTTGCGTTGTTTATCTACGCGACTGTAACCCGTAATGGTAAACGCAAACAACGCACGCTGATAGCCGGGCTTGTTCTCATTTATTTTTTCTCGATACGCTTAACAGCGAATGGGGTTGCCCGCATATGGGATGTAGCGCCATACACCGGTTTGGAAAAAAAGTATAGCGCGATTATCCTGTTAGGGGGATTTGTATCTGAGGATGAAAAAGGGAATGGCTTTTTTAATGATGCATCGATAAGATATTTTACGGCCGTTAGGCTTTTGAAAGTAGGTAAAGCCGGGCGCATAATTTTTACAGGTGGGAATGGGAATTTGCATCCGGATAAATTTAAAGAAGCGGATTTTGTTAAGACCCGCCTTAAGGAAGCCGGAGTTCCTGATAGCCTGGTGCTTTTAGAAGATAATGCCCGCAACACCGAAGAAAATGCAAAATTCTCAAAGGTTATTTTACAAAGAAGGGATTTAAAAGCGCCGTATTTATTGGTTACTTCGGATTATCATATGCGCAGGGCCGCTCTGATCTTTAAAAGGCAAGGATTAAATGTTGTGCCTCATCCATGTGATAATCTTAAAACGAAGATTTTTGAGATGGAAGATATAATCCCTAATATCGAAGCTATAATGCAATGGAATGTATATATCAAAGAAGTAATTGGCTACGTTGTAGCACTGGTAAGATAAACTTATGAAAAAACTATTATTAGGCTTATTGGCTATTGCGGGTTTAACACAGCAAGGCATCGCACAAAAGAAAACATCAGGCAATCCTATTGCACAAGGTTGGTACGCCGACCCTGAAGCTGCCATTTTTGGTAAAGAATATTGGGTATATCCCACCTACTCGGCACCCTACGAACAACAGGTACATTTTGATGCTTTTTCATCAACTGACCTGGTGAATTGGACGAAGCATGATAATGTACTCGATTCGTCAAACGTAAAATGGGCCAAACGTGCTATGTGGGCCCCTGCTATTGTAAAAAAAGATAATAAGTATTACTTTTTCTTTGGTGCAAACGATATCCAGAACAACAACGAGACCGGTGGTATAGGCGTAGCAGTTGCCGATAAGCCAGAAGGCCCTTTTAAAGACCTTTTAGGTAAGCCATTGATCGATAAAATTGTGAATGGCGCCCAGCCGATAGATCAGTTTGTGTTTAAAGATAAAGATGGCCAATACTACATTATATATGGCGGATGGGGGCATTGTAACATAGCTAAGTTAAAAAGCGACTTCACCGGCTTAGAACCATTTGCAGATGGTACCACTTACCGCGAGATGACCCCGAAAGGTTACGTAGAAGGCCCTATCATGTTCATCCGCAAAGGCAAATACTATTTTATGTGGAGCGAAGGCGGTTGGACCGGCCCTAATTACAAAGTGGCGTACGCAATAGGCGACAGTGTTAATGGCCCATTTAAAAAAGAAGCGACTATTTTACAGCAAGATCCTGCAATTGCCACCGGCGCAGGTCACCACTCGGTGATACAGGTGCCCGGTAAGGATGAATGGTACATTGTTTACCACCGCCGCCCGCTTGGCGAAACCGACGGCAACCACCGCGTAACCTGTATTGATAAAATGACTTTTGATAAAAACGGCCTCATCAATACTGTGAAAATGACCAATGAAGGTGTAACGGCGAATAAGATAAAGTAGTCTTCAGGTATGTCATTGATACAGATGCCTCACCTAAATCCTCTCCAAAGGAGAGGACTTAAAAAAGGAGGCAGTTTTAGAACCCTCTCCTTTGGAGAGGGCAGGGTGAGGCTTTAATCATGCCAATCCTTAAATCCGTTTAATCAAGGTTCAAAAAACTATGCAACACCCAACCCACAAACCCTGGAAAATAGTATCAGAAAAACCCGTGTATGATAACCCCTGGATAAACGTTACCGAGTACCAGGTGATCAACCCATCGGGCAACCCGGGCATTTATGGCAAGGTACATTACAAAAACATCGCTATTGGCATATTGCCTTTGGATGACGACATGAACACTTACCTGGTGGGGCAGTACCGTTTTACGCTTAACCAATACAGTTGGGAGATCCCCGAGGGCGGTGGCCCGCTGGGAATAGACCCTTTGGAGTCCGCAAAGCGTGAACTGCTGGAAGAGACCGGTTTGAAAGCTTCAGAGTGGAAAGAGATCCAACGAATGCATTTATCTAACTCTGTTACGGATGAATTGTGCATCCTTTACGTAGCCAAAGGCCTGCAGCAATTTGAGGCCGAGCCCGAAGACACCGAAGACCTGATAGTTAACAAAGTGCCTTTTAACGAGGTTTACCACATGGTTTGCGCCGGCGAAATTACCGACTGCCTGGCCGTTGCTGCTATACTTAAAGTGAAGTTAATGCAGTTAGAGAACACTTTATAGCTGAAACACTTAGCCATTTCTCAAAAAAACTTAAATTTGTAAGTTCAATATGAGAAAGTTTTTAGGATACATCCTTTCACCGATAGCTATTTCGGTATTCTTCTTGTTTTTGTTGATCTTCCATCCCCTGCAATGGGTCTGTTTAAAGCTTGGCGGTTACGCTGCGCATAAGCGTTGTGTGGATATTCTTAACTTTTTCCTGGTAACGTCGGTTTACTTTGCAGGCGATACGGTACACTTTATAAATAATCAGAATTTACCTGTTGGCCGCCCAATTATCTTTATGGCAAACCACCAAAGTTTGTTTGATATCCCGCCAATGATCTTTTTCCTGCGGAAATATCACGCCAAATTTGTTTCAAAGGTAGAACTGGCAAAAGGGATCCCGTCTATTTCGTTTAATCTTCGCTATGGTGGTGGTGCCAATATCGACCGTAAAGACCCGCGTGGCTCCATTATGGAGCTATCAAAATTCGGCACCCGTATGAAGGATAACAACTGGGGAGCCATGATATTCCCTGAAGGTACCCGCTCTAAGGACGGGCATGTGAAAACCTTCCAATCTGCGGGCATCGCAACATTATTAAAGAAATGCCCCAACGCCCTGCTGGTACCGGTAGCTATCACCGATAGTTGGAAAATGATCCGTTACGGCATGTATCCACTAAGCACTTTTACCCCAATGAGCTGGGAAGTGCTTGAGCCAATAGAACCATCAACCGGAACAGTTGACGAACTGGTTAAGCTGGCCGAGGACCGGATACGGGCAAAGGTTGAAAAAGCCTGAGTTTAACTTCTTATCCTCTTTACTGTTTCTGTTAAATGTGCCAGGTGGTGGTTGCCATGCCAGGCATAAGTAGCCAAATTACGCTTCAACGGTATAGTAGCACCCGATTCAGGATGAATGAATGTGCGATTCCACTGGTCTTCTGTAAAACTTTCAAATAGTGCAATCAGGTGTTGGTGTATCCCTTCAAGCATTTTTAGCGAGGGCTCAACCGGCAGACGGTAATCCGGCTGGATGGCCCATGCGGCTTCTTCATATGGTTTTATGGTGGGGTTTTCCTCGGTAAGGGCCAGTTTAAAACGGCAAAGGGCGTTCATGTGGCTATCAGCCAGATGGTGTACAACCTGGCGCAGTGTCCAGCCGCCGGCGCGGTACTGGGTATCCAGTTGCTCGTAGGTAAGGCCAAGGATGGCTTCGCGTACGCGGCCTGGTAAAGTAGCTATTTCGTGGATCCAGTTGCGGTAGTCCTGCTCGGTGTACGATACGGGTGATGTAAATTTTCCGATGGGATAGCGCATTTGTTCGTCGGTAAGTATCATTTTTGTGGGAGTTTTCGTTTAGTCAATTAATGATCAGTTGATCAGAGATTCGTTGTAAAGGTTTTTTTTAATGGATCATATTCAGCATTCAACTGATCTCTGGTCACAAATTAACTAATTACTAAACCAAACTTTTCAACTAATCTCTAATTAACTGATCAACCAATAATTAATTTCGCTCCATCGATGATCAAAAAGTTACTCCTTATAGTTCTTTGCCTTGGTATTACAAACGCCTATGCCGAAACCATTAAAACCGATGTACTGGTAATAGGCGGTAGCGCCAGCGGCGTTTCGGCAGCTATACAAAGTGCCCGCAGCAAGGTAAAGACGCTATTGATAGAACAAGGGCCGTGGTTGGGCGGTGCGATGACGGCAGGCGGGGTTAGCTATCTGGAATGCAACAGAAATTTCCCCTCAGGCATTTACGGGGAGTTCCGCAAGCGAGTGGTTGACGTTTACAAACTGCGCCTGGGTTATGATACCACTTACAATGCCGCGTTGGCTTTTGAACCTGCCATGGGTGCAACCATCCTTAAGAAACTCACAGATACCGTAAAGAACCTCACGGTAAAACTCAACACACCTTTTACCGATGTAAAGAAAGATGGCACCGGTTGGGAGGTGATCATTATCGACAATAAAGAAAAAGTAACCATAAAAGCCAAAGCCCTGATAGACGCCACTGAATTGGGTGACGTAGTAAGCAGGATCAACGTGCTGATGACGGCGGGATTTGATAGTAAAAGCGATACCAAGGAGACCCTCGCCCCAGTCAACGCCACCAATCAGATAGAAGACATCAGCTACATTGCTACCCTGCGCGACTATGGGCGAAATACTGACCATACCATCCCCAAGCCCGAGAATTACGATGCCTCAAAATATGCGTGCCTTAAAGGCGTCGACATAAAAAAACTACTGAATACCGCTAAGCTACCCAATGATAAATATATGATCAACTGGGATAACTGCGCCGTTCAGTACTCGGTTACCAGCGAAGACCTTCAGCCTGAGCACCGTGCCGAAACGTTCCGTAAAGCAAGGCTGCATACCCTTGGATTGATCTACTACATCCAAACTGAACGCGGCTTCAAAAACCTGGGCTTTGCCGAAGATTTTAAAACCGCCGACCATCTGCCTTATATGCCCTACATCCGCGAGAACCGCCGCGCGGCAGGTTTGGTGCGCATGGTTTTGGATGATATTTACACACCTTATGATCGTGGTTCGCAACTGTACCGTACCACTATTGCTGTGAGTGATGCCGTTCCCGGTCAGCATTATAGCGAAGCCGGTGTGCCGCATATTAATTACCCGCCTTTCCCGGCATTTACTATTCCGTTGGGTGCCGTGGTAGTTAAGGATCAGGAGAATTTGTTTGTGACCGAAAAAGCATTATCAGTGACACATTTGGTAAATAGCGCCGTTACAGATCCCGCCGTGCAGATGAGCCTGGGGCAAGGCGTTGGTGCGTCGGCTGCTTTTTGTGCATTCTTTGAAACCACAACCAAGAATCTGCAACCCCGGATCATCCAGGGTGAGATATTGGATTTTAAAGGTTACCTGATGCCATTTGCTGACATTAAGCAAACCGACCCTTCCTGGCGGGCTATTCAACAGGTTGGCGCTACCGGCATGTTAAAAGGCGTGCAAAAAGTAAAAGGCAACAAGGCAGATATATTATTTATGCCCGATAGTACCGTTACTACGGAAGAGATCCGCCCGTTTCTGGACGAGATCTATTCGCGCTCGTTTATCTGGTTTAATCAGGAAAAGCCGGGGCAGCTATTTACAGTTGCCAATATCATATCCTTTATCAGCAACATGAACTTGCGCGACCCCGATGACCTGCGCAATGCCCTGCAAAAAAGCTGGAAAAGCTATTACAAGTTCGATACCGAATTTAAAACCGACCGCCCTATCACCCGCCGCGAGTTTGCCGTGCTGGCTAACCGCTTTTTTAACCCTTTTGCCCGCAAGGTTGATATAAGCGGCAAGGTGTTAAATTAATTGCGCTTAACCCGCCAATTGCAATATATTTGAGCAAACACCACCCTCATGAAAATTGCCACCTACAATGTCAACGGCGTAAACGGCCGCCTGCCGGTGCTGCTGCGCTGGCTGCAGGAAACACAACCGGATATTGTTTGCCTGCAGGAACTGAAAGCGCCGCAGGAGAAATTCCCGGAGCAGGCTATTATTGATGCCGGTTACAATGCCATCTGGCATGGCCAAAAAAGCTGGAACGGTGTGGCCATCCTCTCAAAGGGATTGGAGATAAAAGAGACACGCCGCGTATTGCCCGGCGACCCTGAAGACCTGCACAGCCGTTACATTGAGGCTGAAGTTGGCGGCATAACTGTTGGTGGCTTATACCTGCCTAATGGCAATCCCGCACCAGGGCCAAAGTTTGATTACAAGCTGGCCTGGTTTGAAAGACTTACCCGCCACGCAGCCGATCTGCTGGCATCAGGTAAGCCCGTTGTGCTTACCGGCGATTACAACGTAATGCCTACCGAAAAGGATGTGTACAAACCCGAGCGCTGGGTAGAGGATGCCCTCTTTCGCCCGGAGACAAGGGCCGCCTTCAAGAACCTGGTTGACCAGGGCTGGACAGATGCCCTGCGCAAGCTATACCCCGACGAAACCATCTATACCTTTTGGGACTACTTCCGCAACGCTTATGGGCGTAACGCAGGGTTGAGGATAGACCATTTTCTGCTTAGTCCGGCATTGGATGCCCGTTTAAAGGCCGCAGGAGTAGACAAACAAGTGCGTGGTTGGGAAAAAACCAGCGATCATGCACCGGTTTGGATAGAGTTGGATTAGTGTTCACGTTCATGAACGCCGTGAACGGTCAAATCTTCGGTTTGTTACGGACGACGTTTGTTATTAACCACTCAACACAAATTGTCATTTCGAAAGAGCGACAGCGAGGAGAAATCTTGTTAGTTAAGAAAAGTTCGCCTACGATAAATATCAGGATTTCTCCTCGTGCCTCGCTCGAAATGATATGGTTTTATACGAAAAGGGCAGCCTTGCAATGCAGGGTCGCCCTTTCAGTTTGTCATGGTGAGCCTGTCGAACCATTATCGCGCGTACAGGTCTTCGACAGGCTCAGACTGACAGAAGATCAATCCACCTTTTTAAAATCATACGCATCCTTCTCCACAAAGTCGGCTACTTTGACCCGGATGCCGGTTACTTTGCCCTCCCTTACCGTGAAAGGAAACACTGCTTTGCCGAAAGTAGGGTCGGAGAAAGTTACCTGGAAACGGTTGCCGCCAAGAGGCAGCATTTTGGCGTACATTTTTGGATGATGCTCAAAACGGGCTTCGAGCTGGTTGCCTTCTTCGCCGCGCTCGATGGTCATGTTACCGTACAGGTCGTTGTAGTATTTGCCGGTGTATTTACCTATAGAGAGGTCAGTTCTCAAATTCATTAACGTGGTATCGCGCTTTAGCTTGTCAACGTTTTGCATCTGGGCAGTAGCTTGTTTGTTGTTGGCCAGGTATACATCATTATAATGATAATTCTTGTTACCCAGGTATGCATCTAAAATGTCCCAGCGCAGGGCTTCATACAGGGCGTTGGCATCCGTATTGGTCAGGATCACAATACCCAGTTTTTCGCTTGGTACAAACGTTACTGATGACACGTAACCGGTTACGCCGCCATCATGCATCACCAGGCGTTTGCCGCAATAATCCTGCAAAAACCATCCTAAACCATATAGCTGAAAACCGCTGTCGCCGTTGAGGTGGTTAACGTTGCCAACAACATCCTGTGGTTGGCGGGTAGCGGCTATGGCTGCCGCAGGGATCACCTGTTTGTTGCCTACCTTACCGTTTTCTAACAAAGCCATCACCCATTTACTCATGTCGTTTACAGATGAGCTTATGGAAGCAGCAGGCGCAAGCCCGTCAAGGGTGCCGTATGGCAGTGCAGTCAAGCGGCCATCAACCAATGTATGCGGTACGGTCCGGTTGGTTGCCTTAGGCAGTTCGGTAGTTAAAGCCAATGTGTTACTCATCCCGAGTGGCGAAAAAATATTTTCTTTTAAATAGGTTTCCCATTGTTTGCCGGTAACACGCGGGATGATCTCGCCTGCAGTAAGAAAGGCCGCATTCGTGTAACCCCATGTAGTGCGGAACGGATACGTTGCTTTCATCTTACCTAACTTCTCAATTATCTCGTGCCTGGCCAGGTTGCTGTTATAGAAAGTAAAATCACCCTGAAAAGTGCGGAAACCTAAACGGTGGCAAAGCAGGTCTTTAACGATGGCCTGCTCACCGGCGGCGTGATTTTCCAGCTTAAACTCGGGGATATATTTGGTAACGCGTTCATCAAGCGATAGCTTTTTATCAGCCTGCAACATAGCTAACGCGGTAGCGGTAAAAGCTTTGGTATTACTGCCTATCATAAACAGAGTGTTCGCGTCCACCTTATTAGGCAGGCCAAGTTCTTTTATACCGTAGCCTTTCATCAAAACAATCTTTCCATCTTTTACAATGCAAACCGCAGCGCCTGGTATGCGCCAATTGGTAAGCGCGCGATTGATGTACGCATCCAAACTATCGGTGATAAATTTATTCCGATCTGTTTTTTGCGCATTTGCAGACAGACTGGTTATCAGGCAGAAGAAGAAAAGAAGGTGTAATTTTTTCATGAACTTGGTTGCTACAGCATTAAAATGCTAATTTAACGCAATTTTTACTGCACCATTATTTATTTTAAATAACACAATCAATTAAACTGTATGAATATTAAGTTTTACCGTAAGGGTTGGTTTGCGCTGGCTTTGCTGTTGCCGTTTAGCTGGCAAACCGCTGTAAAGGCGCAAAGCACTAACTGGACTAAAGACGGCAGCCAATACTACGAGATAAAAGGCGGAGAGATAGTAAAGGTTGATGCCGCCGATGATAGCAAGCAAACGGCCTGGATAACCAAAGAAATGCTTACACCGCAAGGTAAATCGCCGATTGCGATAAGACGTTTCAACTTATCAGATGATGGCCAAAAGGTGCTCATCAATAACAACACCAAAAAGGTTTGGCGCTATGATACCCGGGGAGATTATTGGGTGTACGATGCGCAAAGCAAAAACCTTGTGCAGTTGGGTAAAGGCTTGCCCGTATCTTCACTGATGTTTGCCAAATTCTCGCCCGATGGCAGCAAAGTGGCTTATGTAAGTGAACATAATATTTATGTAGAGAATTTAGGCGATAACAGCATCAAGCAATTAACTACCGATGGCACCAAGAAACTGATCAACGGTACCTTTGATTGGGCCTACGAGGAAGAGTTTGATTGCCGCGACGGTTTCCGCTGGTCGCCGGATAGCCGGAACATTGCTTACTGGCAGATAGATGCAAGTAAGATCAAAAATTACCTGATGCTGAACACTACAGATTCGACCTACTCGTTCACCGTACCGGTTGAGTATCCCGTTGCGGGCGAAGACCCAAGCATGTGCCGCATAGGGGTAGTTGATGTTACCACTGCCTCCAATAAATGGATGGCCGTGCCCGGCGATGCCGTACAGCATTATATTACCCGTATGGAATTTACCAAAAATGCGAACGAGATCATCCTGGAGCAATTGAACCGTGCCCAAACAGAAAGCAAGGTGTTCATTGGCAATATATCAAATGGTACCACCCGGGTAATTCACCAGGAAACGGATAAAGCCTGGATTGATGGAAAATCCCGCTGGAACGATGGTAACCCGGTAGGATGGGAGTGGCTGAACAAAGGCAAAGAGTTTTTATGGGTAAGTGAAAAAGATGGCTGGAGACATATCTCAAAAATTACCCGCGATGGTAAAGAAACGCTGATAACCAAAGGCAACTATGATATTACCGGTATTAAACTGATTGACGAAACAGGCGGATATATTTATTTCACGGCGTCGCCAACAAACGCTACGCAAAGTTACTTGTACCGCATTAAAATTAGTGGTGGCAAAGAAGAACGCCTGAGCCCTGCAAATCAGCCGGGTAGCCATGATTATGAAATTGCACCCGGTGGTAAACTGGCTATGCACAATTTCAGCAACGCTTACACCCATCCCCAGAGCGAGGTAGTTAGCCTGCCCGATCATCAGCATATTAGCGGCGATGTTATTAAACTTGATGCAGATGCACAAAACAAAACCGAGTTTTTTAAAGTGAAAACAGTAGATGGCGTTGAACTTGATGGCTGGATGAAAAAACCAAGCAACTTTGACCCGGCTAAGAAATATCCTGTTGTATTTTATGTGTACGGCGAACCTGCTGCGCAAACCGTGACAGATACTTATGGCGCGGGCCGCAACTTCTTATATACGGGTGATATGGCGGCAGATGGTTATATCTATATTTCGTTAGAGAACCGTGGCGCGCCTGCACCAAAAGGTGCTGCATGGCGCAAAGCCGTTTACAAAAGCATCGGTATAACCAACATCCGCGACCAGGCTATGGGCGCTAAAGAGATCCTGAAATGGCCGTTTGTGGATAGCGCGCGCGTTGCTGTTTGGGGCTGGAGCGGTGGCGGTTCATCAACCTTAAACCTGATGTTCCAATATCCTGAGATCTATAAAACAGGTATTGCCATTGCCGCAGTTGGCGACCAGCTTACTTATGACAATATTTACCAGGAGCGCTACATGGGCGTGCCAACAAACGAAGAAGGCCGTGCGCCATTCATCAAAGGTTCGCCGATAACATACGCTAAAAATCTAAAAGGCAACCTGCTTTATATACACGGTACCGGCGATGATAACGTACATTACAAGAACGCCGAAGAGTTGATAAATGAGTTGGTTAAGTACAATAAACAGTTCCAGATGATGGCTTACCCTAACCGCACCCACAGCATTTCTGAAGGGCCGGGCACAACCTCGCACTTACGGGCATTGTACACCAAGTATTTGAGAGAGCATTGCCCGCCCGGAGCTAAATAACCACAACAGTTAAAAGCCTGAGCCCGCTTTATAAAAGCGGGCTTTTTGTTGTGCAGGTGAAACACCATTGCCTAATATTGTGTTACCATCTGCAGGCTGAAGGGCATTAGATGTTGCAACTTTCACCTCTAATTAAAATTTTTGCTTTTATTAAAACTTCTTTATAGTTTCACACCTCTACTTTACCCATGAGCGACACCAGTAAAAAGATCATCATTTTTGATGATGATGAGGATATTTTATCGATCTGTAACTACATCCTCGAAGAACAAGGATGGGAAGTGCATACCTATACGGATTGCAATAACATTATTGAAAAAGTTAGCGCCATAATACCCGATGTTATTCTGATGGATAACTGGATACCCGATGCAGGCGGAATTATTGCAACTCAGACTTTAAAAAAGGATGATAAATTAAAGCAGATCCCGGTGGTATATTTTTCTGCCAATAGTGATATCCAATTGCTTGCAGACCACGCCGGTGCCGAAGCCTATCTGGCAAAACCTTTTGATTTGGAAGAACTGGAAAAGGTGATTGATACCGTACTGAAAAAGAATTAAAAAAATTGTAAAAAGCACAAGCCTCAATGCTTAACGCGTTGAGGCTTGTGCTTTTGTGTCTTAATACGGGCCGCCACCCGGAGGCGGGCCTCCCATACCGCCGCCACCTGGCGGGCGGTCTCCGCCGCGGAAACCCCTGTCTGGATTTGATGGCGCCTTACCTGCAAATTTTTGTAAGCGGAAGGTGAACGTTAACAAGGCATAACGGCCCAATTTATTAATATTGGTTTGCGTTTGGATACTACCTGTATTGGTAACAGAGAAACCGGTGTTCTCGTTAAATATATCGTACACGGCAAAGCGTAAAGTACCGCGATGATCTTTAAGAAAGCGGCGCTCTACATAAGCATTAAATATGTTGGGGTTCTTAACCTGCAGCTTCTCGTCGTAGCCGTAGTTGAGTGTTTTGGTATAATCGTAAGAGAATGTCCAGTCTTTCCAGATATAATTTTTACCATTTATGCCCAGGTCTAATGACCTGATGTTGGTGTTTTGTGCGCCGTTTGATAGCAAACTGTTATCTATCTTGTTTAATGACAGTCTTGAAAAAGCCTCGGCATCAATAATATCATTAACATTTACCCGGAAGCGTAATTGCGGCGCTATGGTTAACGTTTTGGCTATATTTTTAGCCATTGGTGTGATATTATTAAGCGAATCTACATTTTGTGTATAGCCTACGTTGTTGGTATAACTTACCTGAGTACCAAATATCAGGGTGTATTTGCGCTCTTTCCATGGTTTTGAGTACAGGAAGTTTGCGCCGTAAGTGTAATAACCATCGGCGTTTAAATACTGCACCAGGTTGGTGTTCTGATATTTTTTCAGATCGGGATTGGCTGCCAGAACAGCGGGATCAAACTGCGCAGGGTAAAACACTACGTTCTGCACTATTTTATGATCGGTTTGCGTATAGTTGGCACCGATCAGAAAAATGTTACCTGTCTGAAAACTAAAAGCATTGTATCGCAACGATAAATTGTTAGAGAACTCTGGTTTCAAATTAGGGTTACCTTGTACCGGGTAAAGCGCATTGGTGAAATCGATAACGGGTTGCAACTGGTCAAACGTTGGTTGATTGCTGGCGCCATTATAATTGAAACGCAATGCCTGGCTGCGAGAGAATGTATAGTTAAAACTTGCTGCTGGTATCACATTGAATGTAGATATGCTTGTTTTAACGTTGGTTAGCAGGTTAACACCATCCAATGTAGCAGGCTGCCCGCCAACCCCTAAAGTTAAGTTGTATTTTTTCTCGATGATACGGTAGTTTAAACCGAAGCGATTAGTGGTGAAGGTATATTGGTAACGGTTGCTCAGCAGATCGTAACGGTGGTAGCGTGTAGGATCGGTAGCGTAAACGGTATCGGCCTCTTTATCGCTCGAGGTAAAATTATGATTAAAGGCGTAGTTAAGCTCCAGGAATGATACCTTGCCAATCGGCTCCATATATGAACCGTTAATGCCATAGCTGCTGTTCTTACTATCAGTGTAGGTAACCTGGTTGGCTGGTGCAGTTCCTGCGCCCGCTGTGTAATTGTATATCGGGTTGTCAAACTGGTAGGTTTTGCCGGTGTTTGCGCTAAAGCCGATGTTTAAGTTACGTTTGCTGTTTTTAAAACGGTGGTTATAGAAACCGGTTAACCCATAATTCGGCGATACTGAATTTGAAATCGAGGTTGAGGTGTAAGCCAAATTAGTGCTTAACTGACCTGCTGAATTAGCCCGCTGCGAAATAACATTATCGGCGCTGCTTACATCGCTGCCAGCATAAGTAAAGGTTGGAGTAACTTTTAAATAATTAAGCGTATCAGGTTTCCACTCAGCATTGAAGTTAAAACGATGGTTGGTTGGGTTGCTTGTAGTTTGGCTTAGTTGGTTACTTGTACTTTGTTGTAATGAGTTATTTTTTTGTATTACGGTTGAGTTTGTAAAAGTGGTATTATCGGTAAAGCTGTAACTACCGTAAACCGATAGCGATTTTCCCCATTGATCCCTAAAGTTTAAGCCGATAGAGTGCGCATTGGTAACACCATTGGCATTGGTTGTTGAACCTGAGCCACCACCACGCAGCGCATTGCCACGGCCGCCGCCACCGCCGCCAAAGCCACCGCCACCACCCCCGGTAGGGTTGGCCGAGCCGTAGCTAAATGTGTTAACGTTGGTATTGTTGATACTTCCTAAAACGGCTATCTGCTGGTCGCCTTTAAATTTGAAAAAGTTTAGCAAACCTACATAACGGTTCTCATTTTTAATGTCCGCATCTTCTTTTTTAGGTAAAAGATCGCGGCCATCGCCGGCAGTTGCCTGGCCAAAATAGCCATAGTTTTTATCCTTGCGTACGGTAAAGTTCAGGATCTTGGTTGGTTCGCCTGTTTTAATACCGGTAAGATTGGCCTGGTCGCCGTAATCATCAACAATCTGCACGCTCTCAATAACATCGGCAGGCAGGTTTTTGGTAGCACTTTGTACATCGCCGCCAAAAAAATCTTTACCGTTTACACGCACCTTGGTAACCTGCTTGCCTTGTGCGGTAACATTGCCATCCTTATCCACATCAATGCCGGGGATCTTTTTGATCACATCCTCTATCGGGGCATTTTCACGAACCTTGTACGCGCTAACGGCGTATTGTACGGTATCTTCTTTAAATACCACCGGGTTAACACCTACAACGGTTACCGCCCCTAATTGCCTAACGGCCGATTTAAGTACGATAGGATCAAGCGTGACAGATTTGCCATCATCGGGCAGGGTGAAATGTTTTATCAGGCCCTCGTAACCTATCGAGCTTACGGTTAAAGTGATCTTGCTGCCCTTTACTGCCGGGAAGGTAAACTTGCCGTTAACATCGGTACTGGTAACGGTACTGTCGCCAAGTTCATTCTTAACTTTAACACTGCTGCCCGGCAGGGTTAGTTTGGTCGAGTCGATAACCGTACCGCTCAGTGCCCTGGCTGTTTGCGCATTTGCGCTCAAAATGCTGAGGCCTGTAATGGCTAATATCAGGTATAAATACTTCATAATCTCTTTTTGGTTAGCAGGGGT
>JAESTD010000258.1 GCA_016763755.1 Mucilaginibacter sp. | reverse complement strand
GTTCCACCTCTTTTAAATTCTGGTAAATTACTGTCTATCAGCTTCAAAAATTATCGGGTTCGAATTCTTTTGCCACTTATTTTTGATGCTTTCCCATTTATTTCAGAAGATTATTAAGACGATTATTCTTTTGATCGTTCGTGGTATCACCTTTCTTATATAGTCGATCTTCCCAACTGCCGTACATCACATTAGGGAAAACAATAAAGTGCTCTCCAAAGCTATTTGCATTTACACCTACCTTCGCCGATCTTATCTGAGGGTTTCGCTCATCAAACTCTTTATTAAAATCGCCCAGGTTATCACCCAAAAACAGGATCACGTTGTGATCTTTGGTGATATTCATACGCCTTCCCTCTTTGCTTGAGCCGTCATCGCCCATTACAAAAAGGTGGGCATCGTCGGTATCGGGCAGATCAAACTTTTTAAGGTTTTCGAGCGTGGCCAGCCTCTCGGGAGCAAAGCGGTTGGTAACATAGTACACAGCTACACCAAGCTCCTTTGCACGTTTCAAAAAATGCGCTGCGCCGGGCAGAGTATCACATTTAAGTTGCGCTGTCCACGCTATCCATGACGAATCGCTGTAGGTAAGCCCCTGTTTGGCCCTGTCAACAAAATACGGGCTGTTATCCAATACCGTTTCGTCGATATCTGTTATGATGGCTTTAGGCAGGTTAGATGGTCGCTTGACATATTGCTCTAAGCGCAGCGTAGCAATGTTATAAGCTTGGTAACATAAGGCTTTATATTCGCCGGCACGCTGCTGATAAAGTGCGCCCCACGCAGGACCTTCGGGCAATAATGTCGCTTTACCATTTTTTATTGTGGGCTGATTGCCTTGTTTACAGGCCATTATCAATACCGTAGGTGAAGCTAAGGCCAAGGCCAACCAATACAATTTCTTCATTATTTTTTATCCACCAATACTATCCATTTGTTAACGGTATTGTTTGGTGCTTCCAATACCACTTTGTAAAAATCAGACGGTTTGTCTTTAACGTTGATGAAGGCATGCTGATCTGCTACCGGCACCTCTCCTACCAGTTCATAAGTATCGGGTTTACCAACTTTAAAATTATTGGTTTTGGCCAGCCATACTTTTACTTTACCGGCAGGGTCAACAGCCTTCCAGGTGATATCAAGGTTGTCCTGGACAAACATGGCAGCAGGCTCTGCTACCGATACTTTGCCGATAAGCGGCGTACCGTCAATTTCGCGCTTAACGTTAGTAGGTACTTTGATATTCATGTATCGTGCTACCGTTGGCATAACATCAACAATTGCCGGATAGTAACGGGTTGCATAGGTATTTAACGGCTTGTAATTGGTTACCATCCAGGTGTTGCGCTGGCGCGCAGACTGCCCGCCGTGGCCACGACCAGTCTTTTCATCACGACCGTGATCGGTAGTGATCACAAACAGCCATTTTTCTTTATAATGCGTTTCTCGATATTGGATAGCATCATACAGTTTACCCATTTGCGCATCCATCATTTTTACAGCATCGTAAAACTCGGGACTGTCGCCATGCGCGTGGCCCATATCATCGGTGTATTCCAGGTAAACCCACGACAGATCGGGTGCATCTTTTTTGATAGTCGCCGACGCCTCGCTCACTACCTTTTCGTCTATCCTGTGCATATAATTGCTTGCACGGTCGTGCCTAAAATTGACGGTATCTTTTTCGTAACCATCAAAATACCAATCCACATCCAGGTTACCGGCTTCGGGCAGGTTGTAGCCAAGCAGTTTGGTACGGTTATCTTCCCAGCTCGAGAAGATGGCTGTTTTCTTAGCCGGATACTGTGCCTTCAGTAACCTAAAAACGTTTTGATAATTATAATTAGGGTCTTTAATATCATTATCGGGCACGTTGTGTTTATTTACCCACGTGCCCGTTAACAAGCTGTTGTAACCTACCGCAGAAATAGTAGGCGTTTGGTTATAGGTTGTAGCATCACCACCCACATGCATGCGGGTGTAGCTGCCTTTGGCTATTATCTTTTTAATGTTTGGCAGATCTAAACGTTCAATAACGTCTGCCGGGATGCCGTCTGCAATTACAAAAACCGTTTTGTTTGTAGTTTGTGCCGATACCACAGAAACAGAGGCAGAAATTGCAAATAAGCATGAAAGTAAAACTCTTTTCATCATCATCAGGAATTGGGTGTGGTGTTATTTATCCCAAAAACAAGGTTCATAAAAATAAATATCCTGCCCGGAGATATGCTACCGGACAGGATAAAGAAAATATTATGGTTTTATCAACCACATTACACCGTTGATGTTGTCACCTTCGGGGTATTGCCTGCTGATAGCTTCAGAAACGTGTTGCTGGTTAAGGCGAAGCTCGTCCTCAGGATACATCCAGCGTTTTGGTATTTTCTTATCGTTAAGCATACCTGCGCCTGATACGTCAAATACCGGAAAACCGGTTCTGCGTTGCTCGTAGAACGGCTGCCAGCCACTGTTAAAGAATGATGCGATATACTTTTGCGTAATGATTTGCTGTATTGGATCGCCGGTGGTGATCTTAACTGCATTTTGTGCAAGGTAAGTATCAATAGTTACCTGGTCTATGTTATAAAAGATCATAGAAGCGGTTATACCTTTCTGGTAGTAATCATTAGCGCTTCCGGTAATCCAGCCTCTTGTAACGCCTTCTGCCAGAATAAACTCCTGCTCGGCATAACCTAAAGCAATGCTTGGCTCGTTAACCGGGTTGCTGTAAAACCTCGGGTTAATTTTCGATGCCTCGCCGGCTACTACACGTACTTTGTTCTCGTTTACCGGGGCACTGCCTTTTACACCGCCGTAAGCGTTAAAATCGGTAGCAGGTAATGATGAGTTCTTAGGCGCTTTATCAGCAAAGCTGAACAACCTTACATCGTTTAATGAGTTTAACAGGTTAACGAAAGATTCTTCCATGTAATTGGTAGTCTGCATATCGTTGTTGTTAAAATACGGGTAACGGTTACCTGCCAGGTCATAAAACTTAAGTGCAGCGTTATCCGCATTGCCGGTATACAGCGGGTAAGCAGTAGGGTTAGTAACGATGTCAGAAAAACGCTTTTTAACGTCAAACTTTGCGTCGTTCTGCTTAACCGACATGCCCATCAGTGTACGTAGCGACAAGGCATTAATAGCACGTTTCCATTGCTGCATGTTACCGCCGTAAACAATATCGCCCTGTACTGCTGCAGTACTTGCTGTAATAAGGTCGTTAGCCGCTTTAAGGTCGTTAAGAATATTCAGGTAGATATCTTCCTGTTTATCATACGCAGGTGCACTGTTGCCCGCATCGCCTTTCAGAGCATCACTGTAAGGGATATCGCCAAAAGTTTGTGTTAACTGAAGGAAATACCATGCGCGGAAATACTTAGCCAGCGGGATATACTCCGGCTTGTTTTGCGCCGCAGCGGCCTCTTCCATTTTTAACACCTGCCGAAGATTGTTGTAAGTATTAAAGCTTGCCCTGTTCCAGCCGTAGTACTGGTTAAGGCTAACCGCATCGGTATATACCATTTGGCGACAGGTAATAGCTACTGTTATATCTGATGACCTGAAGGCACTTTGCTCTATAGTGTTCAGCAAAAGATCTGGCGTGGCCACGGTTGTTTTGTTAGGATCAGTCTGAAATTCACTGAACTTTTTACAGCCTGATTGTATGATGAGCGCTCCTAATGATAGTATGACTATAATTTTTTTCATAAAATCAGAGATTAAAATTTCATGTTAAGATTTAAACCAATTGACCGCGTTGACGGGGTTTGCAGGTTATCCTGCGCAGGATCCGGGTCAACATTCGGCATTTTTGAGAATAACAACAGGTTACGGCCAACTGCAGAAACGTTTAAGCCTTTAATAAAGCCTTTACCAAACCACTGGTTAGGTACCTGCCAGGTTAAAGTTACCTCACGAAGCTTTAAGAAAGTTTGCGAAAAATAGTTGTAGTTGTTGTTTGCACCGTTGCTGGTGGTAGTCATGTAATCGATATAGTTAACTGCTTTGGTATTTGGCGCAAACGTGCGGGTATCGCTGGTTATGTTACCCGATGCATCGTATGTAACAGCACCGCCGGTTACTATTACACCAGGGCCTACATAAGTTGCTTTACCAGCGTTGGCATCTTCGCGGAATTGGTTAACTGTGCCCGGGCTGGTACCACCCCACCACATTTTCTGGTTAGTAGTTGAGTACATCATGCCGCCAATACGGCCGTCAACCAAAAACTTAAACGACCAGTTTTTGTAAGTGAACGTGTTCTCTACACCGTAGATCCAGTTTGGATCGCGGTAGCCTAAAGGGCGTTGAAAGTTATCATCGACCGGGAAACCGTTGCTGGCGTAGATCACGTTGCCATTAGGGTCTGTCTGGTAAACATCGGCCAATAATTTATCGGCACGATCGCCAACTTTTAAGCCGTCTAACGTTGGTGCATTATTGTAGATCTCTTTGATGTAACGGCGGTATCTGGTTAAGTTAACCGATACATCCCATTTGAAATCGCGACCGCGGAATGGTGATCCGGATAACACAAACTCTAAACCTTTACGCTGAAAAACGTTACCATTAACCAGTTGGAACTGATAACCGCTACCAACAGACATCGGGATGTTGGTGATGTTATTGTAATCACGTGTCTGGAAATAAGTAGCCTCTAAACCAATACGATTGCTGAAAAGCTTGGTATCCAAACCAATTTCCCAGCTATCAGATGTTTGCGGAGTGAGCGCACCGTTTATCAGCACATTACCGTAGCTTAAGGATGGCTGGTTATTCCAGATAACACCTTTATCAAACGATGGCAGGTAGCTATAGGTGTAGCTATCATCAAGCAGATTACCGCTCGTTACTCTTGACCAGCCGCCGCGCACTTTTAAGTAAGTGATCTCGCGCGGTAATTGTATCAACTGAGAAATTACCACCGAAGCGTTTACCGATGGATAGAAGAAGCTGTTGTTGGCGGTTGGCAGATTTGATAAAATATCGTTACGGCCTGTTGCGGTTAAGTATATAGCGTTCATGAACTCCAGATCTAATACCCCGTAAACACTGCTTGTTCTTCTTTCTTCGGTACCGTTAGTTGCCAATACCGGGCCAATTGAGTTAGCCAGGTTATAGAAACCCGGAACAGTTAAACCATCGGTAACGGCAGTACCGTACTTTTGGCTACGGTAATAATTAGCACCACCCACCTGTGCATGGATCTTAAATTTATCGGTAAAGGTATGGTTATAATCACCTATCAGGTCGGTGTTGATATCAAAGTAGTTACCTGTTGTAACCGTAAACTGGCCTCTTGATTTATTACCATAACCAATGTAGCTTTTAGGCTCTTTGTAAGTACGGTTAAGCGCATAGTTGTTCATTCCGTTCCTGAACTGTACCGAAAACTCGGGGCTTATTTTGTAGTTAAAGTTTAAAGCACCAAAGGTGTTATCCTTGTTGTACCCGCGCAGGTACTCGTATGCCTGGAAGTACGGGTTGTTATAGTACGATGTATTATAGTTGCGTTGCTGCAAGCCTACTTTACCGGGTACCCAGTAATCTCTAAGGTCTTTTACGCTTACATCGGCGCCAGTCCATAGTACAAGGTTGTACAGGTAGTTGGTTGGGCCGTAACCGGTCTCAGGGAAGTTATTGGTGTACTGGCGGTTGTAGCTTAACCTGGCATCCATGGTTAACGCATCAGACAATTTGTAGTTACCAGAAACGTTGAATGAGCTGTTGTTCAGATTAGTATTTGGAACAATACCTTTTTGGTAGATATGCGAAGCCGAAGCACGGAATGATCCTTTTTCAGAGCTTTGCATAATACTGATGTTGTTACTAGCAATTACACCGGTTTGGAAAAAGTCTTTAACATTATCTTTACCTCTCGAGATAAACGGAAGCGGAGCAAGTTTACCGGTTACAGGGTCGACAGGGCTATTAAACTGCGGGGTTTCGTAATAACCGCTGGGTGTGCTTGGGTCGCGCTGATCAAGCTTTGGGCCCCAGATCCAGCCAGAACCTTCTGCACCACCACCAGAGCCGTCCACATATTCGTACTGGCCGTAGTTACCTGCACCGTAAGTGGTTTGTACTTTAGGGATACGGATAAAGCTTGGCTGAAATTGTGTCGATGAATTGATCTCTATGCTTAAGGTTTTCCCTTTACCGCGTTTAGTGGTGATCATGATCGCACCGTTACCGCCAATAGAACCGTAAAGTGCTGATGCATTGGCACCTTTCAAAACGGTGATACTTTCCACGTCATCCGCATTTACTTTGTAAAGGTCGGCAGCCTGATCAGGAATACCATCAATTACAATAAGTGGTTTACGGCCACGTAATGAGATACCCGGATCCTGAAACAGATCAGTAGAGTTTTGGATACTTAATCCTGCAACACGGCCGGTTAGGGAGTTTACCAGGTTGGGCTCGCGGGCTTTTATCAGGTTCTCGCCCTGCACTTCCTGCGCGGCGTAACCTAATTTGGCTTTCTCTTTTTTGATACCCAATGCAGTAACTACTACTTCAGAAAGGCCTTTTGAGTTCTCTTCTAACACAACTGCGTACCTGTCTGCATCGCCAATAGCAACTTCTTTTGGCTGAAAACCGATAAAGCTGAAAACCAATAGATCGCCTACGCTGGCTTTGATAGAAAAATCGCCATCCTGTGTTGTAACAGTACCTGTGTTGGTGCCTTTAATTAATACCGAAACACCCGGAAGACTTTCCTTTTTTGCATCGGTAACATGGCCCTTTATCAGTTTCGGGGCGACATTAAAAAGGTTATTCTTAGGCGCCGCAGGCTTAAGGACGATCTGGTTGCCAGCCTGGCTGTACGTAAAATCGAGATCTTCGCCTATTGCGTCTAATACAACGCTGAGGCTCTTGTCGTTTACGGTAAGGTTTACTTTTAGCAAGCAAATTGGTGTTATCAACGCACACAAAATTAAAGCTTGTTTGTCTTTGTAATACATCAAGTACATTACTCAACGGCATGTTAACCGCTTTTAGCGAGCATTTTGTTTTTGAAATCTCTTTGTCATTCAGGCTTTCGGCGACCGACACCTGAAAACTTAGCAAGAGCAGCACAAGGGCTAATAGCCTGTACATCGGTGAAATTAAAGATGTCGGGTAAATCTTTTTTTTCATAAATTAGCAAATTCGTTAGTTAGATATCCATAATTTAAATAGCGATCAGACCGGCATTTCGTAGATGCCGGTTTTCATTTTTTAAGCTGGTGCCTTGCATAGCCTAAATGGGGTTTTACTTCGTCTGTTTCTTATCAGCGTTTAAGTTTATGTAAATTTTATTGCCTTCCTGGTGGTACGCCAGCGTGCCCGATGCGCAGATGGTTTTCATTACATCGACCAGCGACTGATTATCAAATTTTGCATATATCCTTGTATCGGCAGTTTCCTGATCAGTAAAAACTATTTTCACACCGTACATTTTCTCAATACGCGGGGCAATTGCGCCCAAGTCTTCGTTCCTGAATATCAGTACATTGTTTAACCAACCCATAACAGAGGCAGGATCAAATGCATGCTGAAAAACCTGGTGGTTGTTGCGGTTGACAGATAACTCCTGGCCAGGCTTTAACAAGTACTCTTCATTTTTTTCTTCCCTAAGGTTAACCTTCACCTTACCTTCAAGCAGCGATACCGTATTTATCGTTTCATCTTTACGGGCATTGACATTAAAGTGTGTGCCCAATACCTGTACATTTAACGATGGCGTTTGCACTATAAAAGGCCTGTGCGGGTTTTTACTTACTTCAAAATAGGCCTCACCGTTTATGGTAACCACGCGCCGGCCTGCTTCAAATACCTTTGGATATGAGAAAGAACTTTCGGGACCAAGAATAACCTTGGTCCCATCTTCAAGTATGATTTGCTTCTTTTGGCCGGATAGCGTGGTCTCACTTAGGTAAACAGCCTTACCTGCCGGCTTTAACAATAGTGTGTAGCCGAGCCATCCGGCCGCCAGCACAACTACTGCTGCGGCCGCTCTTATATAGTGATTAAACCTGCGAACTTTATTAATGGTAGCCTGCTTTGGCTCCGTTGCGGCCATTTTTTTGTGCAGATTGGCTAAGGCATTAATGCTCGCGCTATCTGCAACAGATCGTTTATGGCCAAGCCATACCCTTTTTACATCTTCAAAAGTCTGCTCATTATTTTTATCTGCTGCAATCCAGTCCACCAGTTTCTCATTTTCTTCGGTACTGGTTTGGTTAACAAGGTAACGGGTGATAAGCAGGTATAGCTCTTTTCCTTCCAACTTCGATCTCTTTTTTGGTTAAGACGTAAAGCAGAAAAAACATCATGACAAGAAAAAAATATTTTTTTTAAAAAGGCGTATTATCAAACCTGTGGCTTTTTTTGAGGAATTTAATAGCTCTGTACATCTGCGTTTTAACCGAATTAACAGATATCTCAAGCAGGTCTGCAATTTCCTGGTAAGTAAGGTTATCCTCACGGCTCATGCGGAATATCACCTGCATTTTTTCAGGCATCAGCTTAATAAGGCGCTCCAGGCTTGCAGCCAGTTCTTTGTAACTGAGTATCTGGTCGGGTGTAGCGCAGTCAAGGTCGCGCTCTTCGGGTACGTCTTCTAAAGTAGATAGCACTGCAAATTTGTGTTTGCGGAATTTATCATATACCCTATTTTTGACACATCGGTATAGCAAAGAAGAAAGAGAAGTATGCACAATCATACACTCGCGTTGTTGCCAGAAATTCTGAAAAACCTCTAAAACAACATCCTCTGCAGCATCTGTAGGGTAAGGCAATAATGAGCGGCTAAAGCGAACCAAATTGGCGTAATATTTTAAAAACAACTGGTCAAAAGCCTGTGAATCGCTTGCTTTGATGCGTACGAGCAACTGAATATCTTCTGTTTGGTAAGTGTTCATAATCGCAATCAAAGGTGTTGCGGGTATGTTAATTGGTCGTTAAATATAAGTGAATAAATCAAAAAGACAAATATTGGATTTAGTGAGTCTGGATCCAGCAAGGACGATAACATCACTCGCTCCGAAGGCTCTTCACCGAATTGGCCATCGCTGCTCTTACGGCTTTCAAACCGACGCTGGCCCATGCGATAGCGACCGAAGTCAGGATAGCCCAAGCGAATAATCCGGGGCCGATCGTGATCCGATATACATAATCTTCAAGCCACATATTCATCAGGAAATAACCTAAGGGGGCTGAAATGATAAAAGCGATCAGAATAAGTAGGGTAAATTCTTAGGAGAAGATGTAAACAATATGAGCCACCGAGGCACCTGAAGTTTTGCGGATACCGACTTCTTTGGTACGCTGTACGGCTATAAAAAAAAACGAGTCCATAAAGTTATTCATACAATAAATTTATATATTTTTGTCATCTGTTCTTATAATTACCCACTCGAGCCAGGAAAATATTTAGGTTCTCTCGTTTGTAATTACAAATCTTCAATTTCCCACTGACCATTATCAGAATTCCTGACCGCATATTGTCCAGGTTTCATGTCTGCAATTTCTGATAAGGACGGATCAAGAGAAAGAATCTCTTCTAATGATACGACCTTGTAGTCCGACTCTTGTGCATCTTCGTCACCGACAAATTCCCACATGCCGTCCTCTTTATGATGATAAACGATAACAATTGGTTTATTTTGTGACATGACAAATCTTGTTGTTAACACTGCAAGATTTTTATCACCTCTAAAATGTTTCATTTTTTCTATTGTTTATTATTTCTTTTTTTAGGTTCTCCCCTTTAATAAAAGCTGCAAATTCGAAAAAAAGATACAGCGGGCATATCAGCAATTTTATGACCTCATCATAGATTTCTCAGAGAAGATCGTTAAGATCCCAGAAAACTATCATTGCATCTCGGTCATGCTATCAGATATGACATTTATTGATCATTTAAGTTTTGTGAGCTTAACACGCGCGCCATTAGGCTAAGCCCTATATATAACAAAAGTTCTGGCCGCATCTTGATGTGGTCGTAGGTTGGCTATTACTTTCAGTCCCTGTACAAACTTTACCCGGTGCCAACTTGCGGGTCATAAGTCCTGAGGCTATGCGGATATCGATACCAGGTTTTATCAAGAGAGTGGGTCAATATGACCGTTTTTCCTTTTTTGCTGTTTTGCTCTCGTACCGTTGCAGCCTGCCTTTCGCGCATATATTTGATGACATCGCCAAAGGTGGCGACCCATAATTTGTCCTCTTGCTTTTTGATATAGTTAAAATATTCCTGTAATGCCTGGTGTGTTAATGCCTCCCAGCCGATCGAGTCAACCATGTAGCCACGTGTCTTTTCATTTCAAGGTTGTATCAACCCAGCTTTTCGTGACCAGCATTGGTGTTTTGGTTGTAGCGCCTCGATGCAGCTGAACATACGCTTTGAAGGGGAAACCATTCTAAACAGCTGCAGTACACTTTCAGAAGCAGCTACATTAAGCGTGTGACTGGATGAGACTTGGAATAATAGGTTTAGTAATGCAAGTAAAAAAAGATTGGTAAAAGTAAAATATTTCATGCAGTATTGCTACAAACTATACTTGGATTTATAGTACAAATAGATACCGCTTTTAGATTAAGAATAAAAGATATTATCTTTATTAAACGATATTTATATAAATAGAAGAGGCAACTACTTCTACGGAAATGAAAGCATGACTGATATAACTTGAAATAAAATTGAGTTTTTTATCACTCAAAGTCCTTCATCCCCTGCAGCATGGCATTCCACCAAGCAGTTGGACGTTTGGCGAGTATACCTTTAACCCGCTCCATGAGGTTATCGGATCCGCTTAGCAGGGCCTTGATCTTGCGGCCGATCACCCGGGCGCATACCAGTTGCAGGTAATCCTTTTCATTGGTATCGTACATATCCATAGTATCAAAGTGTTCATCATAAATACTCCCATCGTATAGCTCGAAGTAAACGCTGATGATGTGCTCGATGTCACTAATGTCTTTTGTCCGTTGCGGACGATCGTCATTGGCAATGAGCTTTAATAGGATAATACCTTCCATCGTGCAGACTTTAACGGAATGATCTTCGCTCACCGCTATGTCTTCGACACTGGGGTGGATCTCTTTGAAGCCCGGCATGTTCAAGATGAAGAGCGGATCGCTCAAACTGACATTCCGGTCCTCTTGCTCGATATCCCCGAATGGCAAAAGGTCCAATTCTATAGCTTCCTTATAGATCAATTTAATGTTCTCTTTCGGATGCTGGGAGAAATGTCCGGTTTTTTCTAAAGCTTTTTTCAACGCTTTGAATTGATCTTCATTCTGCACCAGGATAGCCAGGTCAACATCATTGGTTTTTCTCAAGGCTGCTGAATTCGGTTCAGCGCTCAGGTGAATATCCCTCGCGACTGCCCCAACAACGTAATAATCGATTTTAAACGCTGTCAATACGGGCTCGACGTCCTTCAGCAATGCTGCGATCGATGGGTGTAATTGTTGTTCAGTCAAGGTATTGGTCTTTTATTCTTTCAGCAACTTCATGATTTCGGCTGTCATATCCTGTGATCAGATCGGCGTAGGCCAGTAGTGGAGGGACTATCACATCAGCATCTGGATCGTTCTCGTCATCCGGCCAAAATTGCTCCAGCAGTTCTATATCACCTTCTCTATCTGGTACCAGCCTTAGCTTTTTCATGAGTTCCAAACGGTTTCCGGCAAGATAAATAGTATGTTTTTGAGGTTGCAGGTGCTTGGTCAATATTGCCGCAGCATTTTCGCCACCCCATTTAAATCCGTCAACCGGAATTTCACGCCACTCATTGTGATGAGCTTTGTTCATAAATCGAAAGTTACCGATCCATTCTTTTGGCCGTAGATTGCTGTCATATCCTTCCGCCCAGCGCTGGATCAGCCTTGCTTTATTTTGAATAAATATACCTTTCTTATTGTCGATCACTCCGTTAGCGATAAATCCCTCTTTCTGAAGTTCTTCTAAATAGCCTCCGACGTTCCCTAAGGCAATGCCTGCCTCTTCAGAGATGTTACGGTATGGCCCGTTGAGCAATCGTGGATAGCGTAAAATCGCAAATAAGAACTTGAGACCGGCGGCTTTCCATAGCTTTCCATCAACCGGTAGTCGTGTAGCGGTTACTTGTTGGTCATTGATGTAAATAAATAGGTCATCCGTATGTATATAGCAATTGCCTGCTGCCTCCAGATAATTGATCTTAAGCGTCTTTAATTCACTTTTCAATGGCATTGGTATATATTGGCACACCAGCAAAAATGGCTTTTCCGCAGCTTGTTGTAATCTTATTATGGCCGGCAAAGCACTATTGCGCAATTCGTTCTTTAATTCAATAATATACCGATGCTTCTTTTTGCCAACGATCAGGTCGATTTCTCCGTCATATATTTCCATATTGGTCCTGTACTCTTCACGAACTAGATGGATTTCTGCACCTGTCAATCTCCGTAGTGCTTCAGCAGCAACATATATAATTTCTTGTTCTCTCACGTTCATTTTTTTTATTTGTTCATGGAACATGAACAATCTAATTTAGCGAACAAAATATAAAGGTGCAAATATTTGTTCATTTTCTTACAATGTTCATGAAACATGAACATAAAATAAACTGAACAAACTTATGGAGATTGAAAAATATCCATGCTTAGCAATTCATTTGTCTTAAAAGAACGTTCCCTGGTATAATCTAATTGAAATTCTCCGCCATTCTGGTTCCACTTATAACACATAGTAAAGAATTTATATTCTGTGGCAGAAGGCACAACTTCGTAAATATTAAAAGACCGTCTTTCCATATTAGCCTCTATGGTAGCTGAGCCGCCATTAATAGCTAATATGGATTTTCTTTTAAGGAAGGTCAATATCTTCTTGATGAGTTGATCACTCTTGCGGTTAAGACTGGCCCGTTGTTCCGAGTTTAGCGTTTGCAGATAAGATCTCAACTCGTTATCCTCGTCATAGATATTAACAATCCCCGATCCGTCGTCGATCGTTAAGTAAGTTTTGATCAGATTTTCGAGGTCATCAATGCGATTAGTATCTGCTGCAGTATTTAACAATTCAATAATGCTTTTTTGAGGTTTATCCGGGTACATCCCTTGAAAAATATTCTTAATGAGCCGCATAACGACGGAGGCATTGCGGGTAACCAGTTGCCCATTTGAAGGATTATAAAGTTGGGTAGGCAGGTTCTGAAAGCCCAGCAGATACCGCAACTGTTTGTAGATATACCGAATCTTTCCCCTTTCATCAAAGTTGTCCGCAAAACTGCCCTCAAAGAACGACGGCTGGTGACGGTGTCCGTTTAGAATGATGTCAAAGTCGGCTAAGCATACTTTATTTAGAAAGCTTCGCCGATCATCTGCTTTGAGAAATTCCGAAGTATCACCTGCCGGTTGTAGTAAATAATGATGTGATAAAAAAATCTTAAGGCTATTTTTGTATTTTTTAGCAGATATCATCTCAGTGGTTCCGGGAATACTTAACTGACCATTGATGCCCAAATTAAATATGGAATGAATGGAACTCACTACTTGGTTGACCAATCTTTTCTTGATCTGGTCACTAAATCCCGCCGCTTTCTCCTGCTCCGAGTCACTCAAAAAGGAGGTGTCGACAAACATCATGAAGATACCGTTTTCATCGCCAATATCTATCCAGTCGTAAAAATAGGGCTTATTATCCGACATCGTTTCCAATTCCTTAAACTCCAGTTTATAAGACTCTCCTATCTTTGCCCACCTTTCCGCAGGTGTTCCTAATGGCGGAATATTAAAATTTGCATCATGATTTCCGGGAATGATCTTGATAAGATCTTTATTGATACCCAGATTAAGTCCGGTGCGCCTGCCTTCATTGACTTCCAATTGCGAAAAGATCCAGGATCTCGCCCGTACCATACTATCAACAGTGCCGTCATGACTGACGTCGCCTGTTATAAAAACCTTGTTGAAATGGAAGGTACTGTCCAGGGATTTTAGCTGATTGATTTTCTTCTCGATTCCAATCAATTGCTCTACAGAAAGACAGTTGTTGGGGGATGAAAGATTTGGCGCAAAATGCAAGTCGGAAAGATGTAGAAATCGAATCTTATTCTGGCTTTCTGAGGTCATAAAGTTTAGATGATAAAACGTTAACAATGATTGGAACAAGAATATTGGTTGTAGCAAAAAGCAGCATTGAATCTGTACCTAATTCACCGGAAGAACTGACTTCAATACCTGCCCGGCTAAGTGTATAGTCATTGGTCGCCGTGTCGATCACGATTGAGTAATCTTTGTCGAATTGGATCTTTTTAAGGGAGCGACGATCTTTAAAACTGAGCAGGTGCAGGTTAAAATAGAAAACGATAAATATGGTTGCCAGTACTGTCGGTAGATACAAAATAGATAATGGCTTGTTACCTTGAATATTCTTCACGTATAACCAGGTCAGCGTACCTATCGATATCAGATTTAACCAACAGGTAAAGTAATATTGACTATGGTAAAAGACCACGGTAAATAGCATAAAAACAGCTGCTGGAACCCCTAAAAAAACGATGATCAATGCTGTTTTTGCCCCTCTTTGCTTATACCAAAGCATGTTCAAAAAAAACAAAAGCAGATTTAAAAAGGGCAGCCGCGTTCGGTGGCGCAACAGATCGCAACCCACTTTACGCCACTACCATTCCGAAAGAATGCCTACCTGCTCAAATTAGGGCAAACCGCTGACAGCTATCTGTACCTGGAATCGGGCTACATTCGGACTTTTGCGGAAGATGTGAGCGGCAATGAAGTGACGTGGTTACTGAGTGACCAATGCACTTAAATTTAGAAATTAAAATGGCTGGACAGCCCTGAATTTTTTTAGTTTGAAACTATAACTACATACATGGTCATGCCCGCAATTCTCTGATGGTGATAACATAAATTACCGTGAAAAAGCTAAGGATGAAAAGGACGACTCCTAAATAAGCGAGCAGACTTATAGCATAATTAAAAAAATGATTAGGTAAGACTATTATAGCTGCCTCTTCAATAATGATAATGATGCCCATAGCTTCCTATTAAATCAAAACATCGATTTTCGCCTAACAGGTCTAAATCAATTAAAGGAAGCACGAAACGCCAATGGTGATTGGCTTGTCTTTGCCTTAAAGAACTTACTGAACGACGGCAAATGCCCGAAGCCAAGCGCATAGGCGATCTCGCTGACCGAAAGATCTGTCGTCGACAATTTTTCCTTGGCCTTTCCGATCAGCTTTTCATGGATGTGCTGCTGCGTATTCTGGCCCGTAAGCACCTTAAGCAGGCTGCTTAAATATTTTGGCGAAAGGTTCATGGCATCTGCCAGATAAGCTACATTCGGCAAGCCTTTTGACAAAAGGTCATCGCTGTCGAAGTAATTATTGAGCAACGTTTCCAGCCGCTCCAATACCTGATAATTCGATTTTTGCCGGGTGATGAACTGGCGATGATAATAGCGGTCGGCGTAATTGAGCAAGGTTTCGATATGTGAAATAATAATGCTTTTGCTGAACCGGTCTATATTAGTCTGGTATTCTTCAAAAATGCTTTTGATAATACTATTGATCGTTGCTTCTTCCTTTCCAGACAGAAATAATGCTTCGTTCAAGGAATAATCCCAGAAATCGTACTTTCTGATAGTTTTGGCCAGTGCCGTATTCCATATAAAATCAGGATGAATATAGATCACCCATCCTGATTTTTCTAGTTTTTTTCCGTTATCATCAACAGCAATGTTCAACACCTGGCTGGGCGATATAAAAGACATAATGCCGTCGTTAAAGTCAAAAGGACGTTGCCCATACTGCACTTTAAAATTCACCATCCGCTTAACAGCAATAGAATAGAATTCCATAACCATAGGCATCGGTTCAAAAGTAGCCGAATGCGGAACATTGGCTACATCAACAATGCTGATGAGCGGGTGCAGGGGTGCTGGTAATCCCACAAAATGATGAAACTCCGATATCGTCTTAAAATGCCTCATACGGGTAATCTTATTTCTTTATATCCAAAACCAGTTTACCGCGTACGTGCCATGTGGCGATCTGGCGGTGGGCTTCAGCAACCTCTTCCAAAGGAAATACTTTATTAATTAAAACCTGCACTTTACCGGCATCAATCAATTCAGCCATTTCTGAAAGCCATTCCTGTCTGGGCTCATTCGCTGATAAAGCTGCTTTAACCTTTTTAGCGTCTGCAGCTTCCATCAACTCAGTGTTAAAGGAAAAGTCCGTATTGACGCTGACAAAAATCCCGCCTTCTTTTAAAACGCTGATCGCTTTAATGCGTTCCCTATTGTTACGGGTTGGCGAAGCTTCGAGCACTACATCCATATCATGCAGCAGTTCTTCGAAATTTTGCGCCTTGTAATCGATTACTTCGTCAGCGCCCAGTTGTTTTACGTAGGCTACATTGTCCGTAGAAGCCATGCCGATGACGTAAGCCCCTTTGGCCTTGGCAAACTGAACGGCAAATCCACCAACACTGCCTGATGCGCCCTGGATAAAAATTCGCTGTCCCGGTTTCAGATCGCCATGGGCAAATATACCGGTCCAGCCGGTCAGGGCTGCCAATGGCACACTAGCTGCCTGTGTAAAGTCAAGGCTTTGAGGCTTAAAGGCAAACTGGGTTGCTTTACCAACACAATACTCAGCATAACTTCCATTTCCTGGAAAGTTGGGAACGCCATAAACCTGATCACCCGCCTTCAATGAGGTTACCGCACTACCGGTTTCCACTACAATCCCCGCCGCATCCCATCCTAAGGTCATAGGCAGGGTCAAAAACGAACGCAGGCTTTCGTTGTCGCCGCTTCTGATCGCCCCATCTACCGGGTT
>JAESTD010000019.1 GCA_016763755.1 Mucilaginibacter sp. | reverse complement strand
GCGGCGAGGGTACATCAAATGATTATCTGCCCGCCGAAGTACCTGCATTACCTTCATTTGCACTGCAAAAAGCCATCTCAACTACCATCCGCGATTACTCGCGCGATTACTGGACAGGCACCTGCTACACCACCAACCGCCGCGTTTGGGAACACGACAAAGAGTTTAAGAAATACCTTAAACAACTGCGCGCCATGGCTATCGATATGGAGACAGCAACCATCTTCACCACAGGTTTTGCCAACAAGATCCCAACCGGTGCTTTGCTTTTGGTATCAGACCAGCCAATGATCCCAGAAGGTGTTAAAACCGCAGAAAGCGACTCGAGCGTAACCGAAAAGTATGTGGAAACCCACCTGCATGTAGGTATCGAATCGTTAAAACAACTGATAAACGGTGGCTTAACTGTTAAGCACCTTAAGTTCTAAAACAAAAATGCCGCAATAAACTGATAAGTTATTAAGTGAGTAGTGCGCTACCCACTCAATAACTAAAATCGGTGGGATTTATTTGATCTCTACCTTCCCTATCGCTTCCCTTCCATAAAATACAGGAAAATACATCAGCTCAGCTTTTGCAGGGTTAAGGGTGTATTTGCCACCGTAACGGGGCATCAGTTTAACCTTAAACGTGTATGTGCCCTGCTTAAGTTTACTGCAAAAAATACTTACCTTTTCTTTAAAGTGCTCACGATGCACTTCGTTATTAGCCCATTGCTGGTCTTTCTCCTCGTAGGAACAACCCGCCGGAATAGGTATCTCGACCATCACGTGGTCGGCCTCAGCCTTAACCTGTACTTTGGCTTGCAGGTAAACTGTCTCGCCGGCTTTTAAAGCGGCAACCTTTTTACCTTTTTCCTCAAACCAGGTATCAACAGTAAAGTCTTTGTCTACCCTTTGCGGTTTGCTGTTCCAGAACTGCTGATAGCCGGTAACGTAAACAGGCATTTTTCCGGTTTTGGTAAGCGCTATTTTATCAGCGCTTAATGAATCAACGTAAGGAAATTTATCTATTACTTTATCCGTAGCGCCCTTCAAAACAAGTTTAGCCGCAGATGTTTTTCCGTTTTCATCCAGTACATCGGGCAGCAAAGTTTCCAGCACGCGGGCTGATTCATAGGTATTGCGCCATTGACCGGTTTTACGCTGCTCAAGCAAATAACCTCTTATTTTTGCCAGCATGTCTTGTGACTTACCCGCTGTTTTCATGATCTGGTAGGCCAATAAAGTTTCCTGTATCGAGTTATCAAACAAACGGTAACTTTCATCGCCCCAGTAAAGGTTACCGAACATGGTTCGGCGTGCTTTCGCTTGTAGGCTATCCGCATTTATTTTTATCCCTTGCTGTTGTTTTAACGAGAGCAATTGTAACCTATCATAGGCGGTGATCCATTTGCTTTTGGCCATGTCGGCAGTCACGGTATTGATCAGTTTGGGATAATCCACCTTTGCCTTTAATTTACTAAGCAATTGCAGGCATTGGAGTTTATCGGCACCATAGTATTCGCCTATTTGGTAAATCAGGTAATCTATTAGTTTTTGCTTATCCAGCGGGATGGTAAATCCTGCTTCTTCCGCCTCGAGCAAAGCCTCTGTGGCGTGCAGGCTTATCCAAAGTTCTTCTTCACTGTCTTTCCACCAGCCCCAGGTGCCTGCAGTTTTGCGGTTATCTGTCAATTTTTTGATGATATCCTTAACGTTTTTGTTGTATTTAAAATCCTGACTTAATGCCTTAGCGATGCGTTTCTCAGCTATCAATCCTTTGAGTTTTGAGGCAAGCTGCTCGTTACACAGGTATTTGTAGTTGCGCAGATGTTCCGCTTCCTGCAAAAGCACCGGCAGCACAGAAGCCTCGGCCCTGAAGGTGACCTTGCCCAAACTGCGATCAAATGACATCGTAAGCGATGTATCGCCCTGAAGTGAGGCAAACTGACCTTTGGTTTCGGTTACGCCTGCTTTGTAAACCGGCACTGTGCGCTGTTCGCCGTCGATATAGTTGTCTTGTTTTACGCTATATTCAAACGAGAGACTGTCTTTATCAGCAGCAACTATGGAAAAGGTGTCTATCTTGGCATCACTAACGCTGAACTGATCCTGCTTGTTTAGTTTACCGTTGTAGGTGAAACTCCTGGTAACCTGCACCGGCGACGCGTTGTAATTCATAACCTTACCTATCAGCTTCATTTCATCACCCACTATTGCAAATTGTGGGGCAAAAAAGTTCGCGCTCAACGGCTTAAATGCTTTTATAGAATTTTCTGCAACACCGGTTTGCTTATTATCATTTGCTGCGGCTACAAATGTGCGCCAGTTGGTAATGTCATCAGGAAAAGTCGCGGTAAACACAGCTTTGCCTTGCTCATCCGTGGTTAGTTTAGGCTGCCAGTAAGCGTAATCCCTAAAATTTCGCCTTAGAGTAGCCTTCTGATCCTGAGTACCCCTAACCGCTTCCGCATCAGCTATCTTTGTGGTCTGCTTAGTTGTGATCACTATGACACCGTTAACGGCCCTTGATCCGTACAAAGTTGTGGCCGAGGCATTTTTTAAAACAGATATATTTTCAATATCTGTTACAGGTATACCTCTTATGCTCGGAATTACTACACCGTCAACAACGTAAAGCGGTTCTTTACCACTCATATAACCGGAGATGCCACGTATTTGCGCTACCGTTCCGGCACCTGGCGCACCCTCGGCTGCGATCGTATCGGCAAGTATTTGTATGCCGGCAACTTTTCCCGCAAGGGCACTCTGTATTGAAACGGTGCTTACGGCCCCCGTCAGACTTTTTTTAAGTACAGTGCCGTAACCTACCACCACAACCTCATTCAAGGAATTTGCTGCTGAGATCAATTCAATGTTAGTATGGGTGCCGGGTGCTATTTTTACTTCTTTAGGATGATAGCCAATATATAAAACAGAAAGCTTGCCTTTTGACGGTACAGTTATTTCAAACGAACCATCAATGCCTGTATTGGTGCCAACATCAGTTCCTTTCACTTTTACCGTGGCACCCGGCAAAGGCGTTTTGTCGTTGGCATCCATAACTACTCCGGTCATTTTATGAGTAAACCCGGCTCTGTCAAGGTACCTGCTGTTAAATGCTTCGCTAAGCTTGTTCCTGGCATTTTCGTTTGCCTCACTTGTTTGGTAAGTTTCTGGCGGTATGAGGCCGGCAATGGTGGCGGTCATGGCCGTGCTTACGGCGTCTTTACAATGTACCGGCGATATATCAGTTTTGTAATAATTTTCCCCGTTGGCTTTTACCTCAATATCGTCCTTTATCTCATAATCATCATGTTTTAACAGATAAAAGGCTTTATACCTGCCTGGGTTTAACGACCCAAAATTGGTGGTATTGCCCGGATAAACCCTAATAAACTCTACATCGTCTTTCTTAAACAGGATAATGTTTTTGATCAACGGTGCGTGTGCATTTGGGCCTGTTTGGCGCTGAATAATAAGCCTGCCGGTTAAGCCTGTTACCTCGTCATTTTTAATAAGCATTTGCCGGTTTGCCCTATCATCCAAATAGTTATCCCACAAGCTGTCGATATCCTTGTTGGTAAATACATATTGTGTATAATTTCTTGCGCCGCCTGTTGTTAATGATTTATTAAAAGCCACAGCATTTGGCAAGCTTTTTTGCTTAACCCATCCCTGTTCAAACAAGTACGAATAATCAGGCTCGGCAGAAAATGCCGCATGGGCTGTACCGTTTGATTCAAATACCGAATAATCTTTTTCCAAAGGGCCTACCAATACTTGTGGCGGAGCAAAACCATTAGGGTTCAGAAAAAATGTCCTGTCCTGTTGCTTCACCAGGGTTTTCCTTTCGTTGAAATTATTGGTGACGGTGAGCATCCTGCTATCGATCAGCCTTGCCTCATCCCTGTCGAGGGTGTCATTCTTTTTTTGGTATTGAAAAGCATCTGCATTAAAGCTGATGATAAACTTACGGCCGCGAGGTACCATAATGCTATCTACAGAAATATCCATTGAGGATGTTCTCAGCCTAACCTTATGCATGCCGGGCTCTACTTTAAAGCTGTAAGGCTGCAATTGCTGCGCCTTTCTAAAGTAAACCGGTTCCTGATCAATATAAACAATATGCACCGGTAATATTTCGCCTTGCTGTACAACAAATGGCGCTATCTGTGTAATGGTGTCCTTGCCGGTTTCTGCCGTCCCATAGGTTTTAACCGGGTGGGTGAATTTAAAGTATTCAATGCTATCCAAGCCCAAGCGCTTACCCTGCTTCAGCCAGTCCAGTTTAAAGCTGCCATCCTTGTCGTCATCACTTAAAACTATATAAGGAGCATTCCTTTTGGGCGCGGAGAAGTACCGGCCAAAATCGGGCACATTAGGCATATTGTAATCTTCAAACTTGCGCGTAATAGACCATGCTGTAACATCTGCTCCCGGCACCGGTTTACCGCTCATATCGGTAACTAAAATAGCCGTCTCTACACGCTGACCGGGGTAAACAGATACGGGCTGTTTTACCATTATGTTTAGTTTATTTTTTTCGTAAACCAGGCTATTTTCCTGGTGATGCATTTCGCCGGCCCATAAATAATCTAAATTAAACGTAAGCAGGTGATTGCCCGGATATGCTAAGCGGTAATTTAAATTATTGGTTGCTTGCCCACTGCCTATGCGTTTTGGACCATCAAAAAGGGTATAAAAATATTTCAGTTTACGCGGATTGTTTACCATAACAATTACAGAATCTGGCGTACGCTGGCCTGAGACGGAAAGCTCATCTTTAAAATCTTTTATTTCAACATCTTCATCTAAATCACCGGTTTCAATGTTATAGGATGCAGCATTCTGATCTATATTGACATCGGCAGGCAGCAAAACTTTTATTTTTGATAGTGTATCATTACCAGCGGTAAGCGCATTTACTATCGCCATTTGCTTAATCAGGTCACTTCCTTTTCTAAGCTCTATTTTTAGTTTATCATTTAAAGCATCAGTTTTTATGTAAGTTGCTTTGCTTTTAAACGTCCCGTATGCCGCGTCATCACGTACCTGGTTGTCTGAGTTTAAAAACCGAGCATGCACGGTATATATAAGGTCGGCTTGGGGAAATATTGAATCGGGCAGAACTATTTTGGTTTCGCCAACAGCATCAAGCAAGGATTTCCCAGCTTCGCGATTGAGGAGGGCAAAAAGTTCTGCGAAATTGGCTTCGTAAAGATCGGCAACCTGGTTCAGTATT
>JAESTD010000257.1 GCA_016763755.1 Mucilaginibacter sp. | reverse complement strand
TCAGGTGGCATCCATAAAGATGGCGTATAAGCTATTGGAGCATTCGCAATTGAATATCGATGCTTTGCAAGCAAATATCAGGCTCTTTAAAACCCAGGTAAACACACTTGCTTTGATCAGCAGTAATAGCGCCATTCAATGTATCATATTAGGAGATAATGAAAAAACAAAAACGGCCGCCGCGTCACTTCAACAAGCTGGCTTAGATGTGCGGGCAATATTGAGCCCAACTGTAGCTGCAGGAGCCGAGCGCATTAGGATTTGCCTGCATGCATTTAATACGGCTGACGAGATAACACAATTAACATCGGCAATAAATAACATTATTAATGAGTGATAAAATATTCTTAACAGGGATAGGAACTGGTATCGGCAAAACGTTAATATCTGCCATATTGGTTGAGAAATTGAAAGCAGATTATTGGAAACCCATCCAATCCGGCGACTTGCATGATTCAGATACTTTGAAAGTTCAGAGCCTCGTAAGTAATGATAAAACCGTCTTTCACCCCGAAACCTACCGCTTAACCCAGCCCTATTCGCCGCATAAATCAGCAGCTTTGGATGGGATTATTATAGATGAGAAAAAAATCATCGCCCCAGAAACCAGCAACACTTTATTAATAGAAGGAGCTGGAGGGTTAATGGTTCCATTGAACGAAAAGGTCATGATCATTGACCTGATAGCGCAATTAGGGGCCGATGTGATATTGGTATCTCAAAATTACCTGGGAAGTATAAACCATACTTTATTATCTATCGAAGCATTAAAAAACCGGGCGATTTGTATACGCGGGATCATCTTTAATGGCGAAGAAAACTCATCTACAGAAGATTACATCATTAACTACACAGGCCTGAAGCATCTGGGGCGAGTGCCTGCTTTGGACAATGTAAATAAACAAACAATAATTGATGCAGGTGCTCATATTTTATTATAAAATAGGGAAGTTTGCGTTAACCAATTATACAGCATGAAAAACATAACAGTTATCGGATCGGGCACTATGGGCAACGGTATTGCACACACCTTCGCGCAAAATGGATTTAACGTATCACTGGTTGATATCAACGAAGCCGCCCTTCAAAAAGCCCTGCAAACCATCGCCGATAATCTGGACAGGCAGGTAAAAAAAGGAACTATTGATGAACAGATTAAAGCATCAACCCTTGGCAATATTAAAACCTATACAGATGTAAAAGAAGGTGCAGCTAATGCCGACCTGGTAGTTGAAGCTGCGACTGAAAATCGCGACATCAAACTTAAACTCTTTAAACAATTAAGCGAAGTTTGTAAACCGGATGCTATCCTGGCATCTAATACCTCATCCATATCTATCACAGAAATAGCTGCCGCAACAAATAACCCGGCCAATGTAATAGGCATGCACTTTATGAACCCCGTGCCGGTAATGAAACTGGTTGAGGTGATACGCGGCTATGCTACCACAAACGAGGTGACCAACACTATTATGGACTTGTCCCGCCAGTTAGGCAAAGATCCGGTCGAGGTTAACGACTATCCCGGTTTTGTGGCTAACCGCATACTGATGCCGATGGTAAACGAAGCTATCTACACGCTATTCGAGGGTGTAGCCGGTGTAAGCGAGATCGATACCGTAATGAAATTAGGTATGGCTCATCCGATGGGGCCATTGCAATTGGCAGATTTTATTGGCTTAGATGTATGCCTGGCTATCCTGAAAGTGTTACACAACGGTTTCGGGAATCCTAAGTACGCACCCTGCCCGCTGTTAGTGAACATGGTTACCGCAGGCCACCTGGGAGTTAAAAGCGGAAGCGGATTTTATAAATACACTGCAGGCTGCAAAGACCTGGTGGTTGCAGATAAGTTTGCTTAAAAGAACGTTTACTAATACGGATTGCTGGCGCACGCGTGTCGCGTGTGCCTTATGACATCTTCTACTCCTTTTTGCTGGCGCGTAACGCGTGTGCCTCATAATGATAATTCATGTCGTCATAAAATCATCCAAATCAAAGCTCGTTGAAACACTAAGCCTGACGGCTTGTTAGAAATTAAACGACTTACGATTATGGAAGAATTTGATGCAGTGCTCACCGGCACCGATACTGAGGTTAATGGAACAGTGACCACTAATGCCGGCGCATATACCTTTAAAGCAATTGATGATAGTTTAGAAATCACCATTACCCGAGATGGCGAAGGCAATTGGGAGCGCATTAGTGGTACGGAACCATACCTATCGGGATGGGTTGATGAATTGGCCGAACAGATATACACAAACAATAGCAAACTGGGATAATGGAAAAACGCGAATTAGGAAAATCGGGAATCAAAGTGCTTCCGCTTTGTTTTGGCGGCAACGTTTTTGGCTGGACTATAGATGAGAAGACCTCATTTGAATTGTTGGATGCCTTTGTAGATAAAGGCTTTGACTTTGTAGATACGGCTGACGTATATGCGAGATGGGCGCACAACGGTGTTGGCGGACAATCAGAAACCATTATAGGCAACTGGATAAAGCAAGGCGGCAAACGCGAAAAGATCATACTGGCAACCAAAGTGGGTAAGCCGATGGGGGATGACAAAAAAGGTTTATCCAAAGCTTACATTATGCAAGCTGTTGATGCTTCGTTAAGCAGATTGAAAACCGATTATATTGACCTCTATCAATCGCACGATGATGATACAGATACCCCTCTTGAAGAAACACTTGAAGCATTTACTGAACTCATTAAGCAAGGCAAAGTACGCGCTATTGGTGCCAGCAACTACGGCCACGAGCGCCTGCGCCAAGCTTTGAAGGTGAGCGAAGACAATGGCTTTGCCCGTTATGAAACTTTGCAACCCGAGTACAACCTGTATGACCGCGAAGATTACGAGCACCAGTACGAGGCTATGGCACATGAGGCTAACCTTGGCGTAATAACTTATTACTCCTTGGCGAGTGGATTCCTTACGGGGAAGTATCGGTCAGAGAATGATCTGGATAAAAGCAAACGCGGCGGCGGAATAAAAAAATATCTTAACAATCGGGGTTTCACTATTTTGCGTGAGCTTGATGAAGTGGCCGAAGAATACAACAGCACTCCTGCAAGTGTAGCTATTGCCTGGATCATTGCAAGGCCCGGAATCACTGCTCCTATCGCCAGTGCTACAAGCATTGAGCAACTTAATGACTTGGCAAAGGCGGCTGAACTACAGCTTAGCCGCGAAACCGTTGAGAAATTGACCAAAGCCAGCAGCTATTAACTAATGGCACAAAATAAAAGCCTTCGGAGATTATCCACCGAAGGCTTTATTATTTGTATGGAGATGGTAAGTTTTAGAAACGCGTAGGGCGTGTGCTTACACCGCCATTATTTTGTGCCAGTTGACCGGCAAATCCCCGGTTACCACCGTTATCGCGGTTTCCACGATTACCTCTTTCACCGTCGTTGGTACGGCTATCATTGCTACGGCCGGGTTGATTCCATCCACCACCATTTCCGCGGTCTGGTTGTTGAGATTGTTGTCCTCTATCCCATCCGCCGCCATTATTACGCGGCTGGCCCCATCCACCGTTATTACTTCTGTTATTATTGTCGGGTTGCTGGCCTCTGCCCCATCCGCCATTATTATCGCGATTGGGTTGCGGGCGGTTCCGGTTGCCGTTATCTGGCCTGCCCCAATTATTATCGCGTCTGTCATCCGGTCTGTTCCACCCGCCGCGGTTATCGTCCGGGCGATTGTAGCCGCCGTTCCACCCACCACGATATGGCCTGTTTGCGTAAACATCGCTACGTCTGCTCCAGTCGCGGCCGCGGTTAAAGTCTCCTCCCCAGCGGTTACGATACACATCGTGGTTAAAATATGGCCTGCTGGCCCTCACCTCGTAATGACGGAAAGTACGCCAGTCGTAGTTGCGGTAAGCGCCGGGCAAATAAGCTGCAGATACCCATTGGGCGCTGTTCATATAGTAATAACAGTGGCGCGGTATGCTGTAGTAGGCTTCAACTTCGGGCAGATAATAATAATCATCGCTGTCGTCAAAATCATCATTGTCATAAACCATTACCGGCTGTGGCGGCGGGGGTGGAACGGGCGCATAAACAGGCCTTGCAGGAATGTTGAAACCAAAATGAATAGATATTTGAGCTTTGGCGCTATTGTAAAACAAACTGCCAAATAATATTGCTGAAAGTAAAACTGACCTTTTCATATCGCTAAAGATTTTATACCGATATGACGAGGACGTTTTACAATAGTTTAATGTATGGATGAAGATATTTTTAGAATTGAAAACATACCAGAACAATATTTCTTAAAAAATCTATTAGTAAAAATTAAATTCCAGCAGCGTTTGAAAATTTAAAAAGATTAAGGCTAAGTTGCCGGTCTACGGGTGTTTTTATTCAAACAGATTTCATAATGAACTGTATTATAAGTTAATTTGAGACAATGGGACTTAAATACGCTCATCTGCTTAAAACTCTCACAAAATGAAAAAAACACTTAAACTAACTCTGCCTGCCCTGGCGGTTGCCGGCGCTCTTTTTTTGAACGCCTGTAACAGCGACTCCAAAAAAGCAGCTACTACCGACACACTTACCGCTGGCGGTGACACTACTCAAACCGAAGCCGGTATTGCTGTTCCCGAAGGCTTTACTGCTACAATCATCGCCAAAGACCTTGGCGGTACGCGCCACATCGCGGTATCGCCTAAAGGTATCATCTATGT
Source organism: Mucilaginibacter sp. (assembly GCA_016763755.1). Lineage (GTDB taxonomy): Bacteria > Bacteroidota > Bacteroidia > Sphingobacteriales > Sphingobacteriaceae > Mucilaginibacter. The sequence goes on along the minus strand of JAESTD010000257.1, from coordinate 7,135 downwards.
AAAACTGGGAAAACCCAATAAAGATGGCAAAGGCATCCTGATGCTGGTTGAAAAAGATGGTAAGGCTGAAGTTAAAGCCGCTTTTGGTGGCTATGGCGGTACCGGCATCACCATTAAAAACGGCTACTTGTACGCTTCATCAAATACCGAGATCTTTCGTTATAAATTAAATGATGCCGATGAGGTTGCCGATACCGGTAAAGTTGAAAAGATTGTAACCGGCTTAATTGATCGCCATCAGCACGAATCCAAATCTATAGTTTTGGATGATGCAGGCAATTTGTATAGTAACATAGGTGCATACTCTAACTCGTGCCAGATCAAAGACCGCGAGAAAGGTTCATTAGGTAAAAAAGACTGCCCTATTCTCGACTCGGCTGGCGGTATATGGCAATTTAAGGCTGATAAGCCAAACCAAACCTATAAAGATGGACAGCGATATGCTACAGGCCTGCGTAACGTGGTTGGGTTAGACTGGAACAAACAAGACAATCAGCTTTTTGTGATGCAGCATGGCCGTGATGGTTTGCATGACCTGTTTCCTGATATGTACACTGTGCAACAACAGGCAGAGCTACCTGCCGAATGTATGTACGCTTTAAAAAAAGGCGATAATGCGGGCTGGCCATATATCTATTACGATCAGCAACAACATAAAAAGATAGTAGCGCCTGAGTACGGCGGCGACAGCAAAAAAGAAGGTGATTCTAAATTTATAGATCCGGTTGCTGCTTATCCCGGCCACCTTGCGCCTAACGCTTTGTTGTTTTACACTGCAAGCCAGTTCCCTGCAGAATATAAAAATGGCGCTTTTATCGCGTTCCATGGGTCATGGAACCGCGCACCAGAACCTCAAGCAGGTTACTATGTAGTATTCCAACCTTTTAAAGATGGCAAACCAAATGGCGAAGGCAAAGTATTTGCTGATGGGTTCTCTGGTTCGCCGGAGAACACTGCTAAAGGCGCCGCCACCCACCGCCCGTGCGGCCTGGCGCAAGGCCCGGACGGCTCACTTTATGTGAGCGAAGATTCTAAAGGGTATATCTACAAGATATCATATAAAAAGTAAAAAGAAAGGGGCCTCAAAAAGGCCCCTTTCTTTTTATCACTCGCTTAAGTACTGATACTTTAATGCAGACCGCATTTTGGCTCTCACCCGTTTGATACTTTCTTCTATTCCTTCCATCTCCTCTTTGTCGATTGTTTCCATTAACGCTTTATTGTAGGCTTTAAGCGCATCGCCAAAATGCTTATTCTTTTCGGCATGTAAGCCAAGTTGATCATGTATCAAAGCCTGGTCAACACCTGCGACTTTTAGCGCGGCAGCAGCAACCATTTTGACTTGCCTGTCCATCCGCAGAAAAACAACCAGTTCAAGGTATTTGATATAATTATCAGGGAATGATGGTTCCAGTTCCATGCATATTTTAAAATGATAACCCGCGGTTTGGTAATCCTTCACATTTTCGATGTTTACCTTGCCTAAAAAATGATGAGCACGGGCGTAAGTAGCGTCGTTAGCGATGATCTGGTTAAGCATTTGTAATGCCTTCGCCGATTCGCCATACCAATACTCTTCTACAGCTTGCATGTATTTCTCATCAGTAGTATAGTATGTTTCCATAAAAAATTCAGTAAAAAAAAAATTACGCGGCAAATTATAAGCGCGTTAAATAATAAAACAAATGTGTAATTGTAAACGGTTTTAAAAACCGGCTGCTACGAGAAAAGTGCCTTAAAAGCGGAAATACTTTCCCCTTGCAGCACCATAGGCTGTTTGCAGAATTGGGAAAGTTTGATGAATAGCATTGCAGTAATTATTTATTGCTGCAATAATAGCAATTAATTACGAATTATAAAATACTAAGAGAGAAGCCATTGCAAAATAAAAAAAGCGTCATCACATCTAATTATCCCACTAGCGGCAGATAAGGTATAACATGCACCAAAAGTGCGAACCGCTATAATGACACTATGTAATGACGCCCGTTGAAGCCGGTTTATGCGGCCTCTTTGATCTTAATTTTTTCTATTTGATAATTGTTCATCAATTCATTCTCTGAAATGATAACACTGAAGTCTTCAAACTTAATTCCGTTCTCGAAAGCATAAAGCGTGTACCCGCGTTTATTGCCATCATATGTACCAAGCTCAAAGATTTCGTCCTGGTTTTTAGCTTTTATTTTTGCGCCGCTTATCAGTTGGTAAGCATCGAATATATTTTCAAAAATTGTATTTTTCATAGTACACATGGCAATACAATTTCTTTGCCATTTGTTAAGCAAACCATTCAAAAAGTTGATTTTGCTTTAGGGTGTCTTTTCCTGTACCCGATATGTCCTTTAAAACAGTTCCTTCGTGCATTTGGATGATGCGTGTACCGTAAGCAGCAGCATCGCGCAGGTTATGGGTAACCAATACAGCAGTAAGCTTAAATTTTTTAATAAGATCATCGGCGATATGTAAAACGTTATCTGCCGAGCGTGGGTCTAAAGCAGCTGTAGGCTCATCGAGCAGCAAAATTCGGCAATCATCCATTACACTCATGAGCAAGGTAAGCGCCTGGCGTTGGCCGCCAGAGAGTGTGCCGATAGGTTGCTCCAGTTTATTCTCCAAACCCATGTTAAGCGTAGCAACGCGTTCGCGAATCATATTCTTAAATTGGTCTGTTTTGCCTATGGTTAGTCCTTTTCTTTTCGTACGCAAAGCAGCAAGGCGAAAATTATCTATAATGCTCAGATCAGCAGCGGTACCTAACAATGGGTTTTGAAAGATGCGGGCTATCCATTTGCTGCGATCGTATTCTGCCAGTTTGGTAACATCGTTATTATCTATGTTGATACTACCTTTTGATGGCAGTATACTCCCGGCTATCAGGTTTAATAATGTTGATTTACCGGAGCCGTTAGAGCCTATTATAACCACATATTCCCCTGCTTTTATCTCAAGGTTTATATCACTCAGCGCAATCACCTCGTTAGGCTTGCCGGTGTTAAATGTTTTATCGAGTTGCTTTAACGATATCATGCTGCGGCCCTGCTTAAACGTGGTAAACCAACAATGATCAATACAAATACGGCAGTTACTAATTTTAGAAGATTGGCATCTACCCCTATACTTAACGTGAATGCTAAAACCAGCTGAAAGATAATGGCGCCAGCAAGCATCAAGGCCAAACTTAACCAAACGGAAGTAACCTGTAGCCAATTAATCACCGTTTCACCAATGATAACAGAACCCAGGCCGGTTATTACAATACCTATACCCATACTGATATCTGCAAAGCCTTGCTGTTGGGCAACAAGGTAACCACTCAAAGCCGTTAGCGCATTGGCAATTGCGAGGCCAATAATTTTCATCCTATCAGTATTTACCCCCAGGGCACGTACCATAGCCTCGCTATTGCCTGTAGCACGCATGGCTATGCCGAAATCTGTTTTTAACATATAGCCAATAACCAGCGTTAGAGCTATTACAAATATCAAGGATACTATTAGCGAGTTCTGATTGGGATCAACGAGCAGTGTAAGCGACGAGAACAATCCCGATAAGCCCAACAAAGGCAGGTTTGAACGGCCAAGAATGGTAAGATTGATAGAATACAACGCCGTCATCACCAAGATACCCGCCAATAGCGCATTGATCTTTAATTTAGTATGGATAACGCCCGTTAACGCACCAGCCACAGCACCTGAAGCTATCACCAGCAGCACAATAACAAAACCCGATTGATGATGCGTCATTAATGAGCCTGTTACTACCCCACCGAGGGTATAGCTACCATCTGTAGTAATATCCGGGATATTAAAGATCTTCATCGACAGATAAATACCGAAGGCAATACCCGCAAAGCAAAATCCCTGTATGAGCGCTGTGATATAGAAATCCATTATTTTACTGCTTCAAAACCAGTTGGTATGGTTACGTTGTATTTTTTAGCAACGGCTGGATTGTAAACATGCTTACGCACTTTTACCATCTCCAGCTTTAAGCCATCGGTTTTATGCGTTTTTAAGTACTGTGCTGCCTGCAAACCCGATTGGTATCCCCACTGGTAAATATCGGCGCCAAAAGCAGCTACCGCACCGCGCTGCACCAAGCCTGCTTCGCTGGTGAAGATAGGCACATTTTTATCGTTACAGCTTTTTAAGATTGTTTCAAAAGCAGCGAACACCGTATTATCAGGATTGGCAAAAAACGCGTCGATGCCTTTGCTCAATAAACTTTGCGTAACCAGTTGCGCATCCGCAGATGAATTTAACGGCAAGGCGACTATCTTGATATTCATTTTGGTAGCCAAACCCTGTATGCGCTGCAAGGCATCTGCAGATTGTGGTTCAGACTGATTATAGATCATCCCTACAGTCAATTGCCCATTCTTAGGCTTGATAAACTTAGGTATCAGCGCAAATGATGTATCAATATAATTGAGGTCCTCCATTGTACCGAACAAATTTACCGGTCCTTTCCCGGATGCATCTGTAACTTTCATACGCTCGGGCGTTGGTGATACCATCTGGAAGATAGGAATGGTCTTGGTTTTTTGTATGGCAGAAACTGTAGACAAGGTAGTTGATGTAGCAAGCAGATCAACGTTATTTGATACAAACTGGTTTACGATCTGGGTTAAGGTAGGGATACTACCTTGCGCATTATTGTATTCGATTTTTACGGTACCCTTATCTTCGCTGAAGCCATTTTGTTTTAAGGCATCGATAAAGCCATTTTTTGCCTGCGATATAGTAGCATCTTCAAAAGCATCAATAAAACCTACAACAGGTACATTGCTCTTTTTAGAAGTACAAGCCGCAAGCGCTATAACCATGGCTAACAAGAAGGTAAGACGTACAATTTTCATGTTACTAAAGTAGATAATCGGCTGCAAAGCAAAAACATTTAAAAGTAATGAAATATGATACAGATAACCATTTTGCTGCCGCATGGTTTGGCTTTTGTATAGCGTGTAAATCTGCTATATTTGGTTAACGCGGACAACCAACGCGGTCTTTACATGCTATCTTTAGAATCATTTATTCATTTGGTTTTCACCGCCTTTATAGCGTTATTCCCGGTAATCAATCCTATGGGTTCGGCATTTATTGTAAGTCCGTATTTTGAACACCTTTCCCGTGCCGAAAAACGCAAAGCTGTTGGATATATCACGTTTTACGCATTTTGCGTTTGTACGGTAGCATTATTTGGCGGCCATTGGATACTGGAGCTTTTTGGCATATCTATCCCCGTTGTGCAATTGGCTGGCGGTATCATGATCTGTAAAATAGGCTGGGAATTTCTTTCGTCAGACCAAGGATCAGATACCACAGATGATAAAGTAGAGGTACATGCGCCCGTATCGGCTTACGAACACCTTGTAAAAAAACTTTTCTATCCCATAACTTTTCCTGTAACCACCGGCGCAGGCACCATATCAGTTCTATTTACGCTTAGTGCTCATGGTGAAAAATTTGGCACCAAAGAATATTACGTAAATATTGCAGCCGTTATGGTTGCTATAATTGCGTTATGTATCCTAATTTATATTTTCTATCTCAACACCAAAACACTTATTAACTATTTGGGCAGCAATGGTGAGAATATCGTTAACCGGATCTCAGCATTCTGATATTTTGTGTGGGATTACAGATAGCTATATCCGGTTTGAGAGCGATATTTAAGTTTTAGGTTGATACAACATCCTCATTTTGAGCTACGGAAGTATATTTTCAAAAATTTATTGCAAATAGTTCGCAATTTTCTATTTTTGCAATCCCAACACGGTAGATGTAGCTCAGTTGGTTAGAGCATCGGTTTGTGGTACCGAGGGTCGTGGGTTCGAGCCCCATCATTTACCCTAAGCCTTTCATGAAAATGAGAGGCTTTTTTATTGCATGTATCCCGCCTGAAATAAGTTATTATACGCTCTATATTTTTTGCCTTGCCTTTAACTCCAAATACCTGTTGACGGTATTGACCGTAAGGTTTTGCGGAGCAGTGAGTATGGATTGTATACCGTGGCGTGCCAGTTCGCGCACGATGAGTTTTTTGTCGTAAGCAAATTTTTCGGCGATGGTTTTTATGTAAATCCCTTCCACATCCGCAGCGGGCTCCTCGGTGAGTTGTTTAAGCTCAGTATTTTCAAAAAAGACTACCAGGAGTAAGTGATAGCGGGCAATACGTTTAAGAAATGGCAATTGCCTTTGCAATGCACTCATACTCTCAAAATTGGTAAAGAAAACAATCAGGCTGCGTTGTTTTATAACATTACGTACAGTGGAATACAGTGCTTCCATATTGGCCTCAAGATACCGGGTCTTCTCCTTGCAAAGTACTTCAAGTATTTTATTGATCTGCGAGTGGCGACGCTCTGCCGGTATTACAGAGTCGATCTTTTCAGACAGCGTTATTAAGCCGGCTTTATCTTCTTTAAGCAGGGCAATATTCGATAATACCAAACTGGCGTTGATGGCGTAATCCAACAGACTTAATCCATCAAACGGCATTTTCATGGCGCGCGATTTATCTATCACACAATAAACTTGTTGCGATTTTTCGTCAGTATAAAAATTAGTCATCAGGCTGCCGTGGCGCGCGGTGGCCTTCCAGTTTACAGAGCGGACATCATCACCAGGTACATAAGGTTTTATCTGCTCAAACTCCATGCTCTGCCCCAAACGGCGGATCTTTTTGATACCTATCTCATTTAACCGGTTAGAGATAGCCATTAATTCATACTTGCGCATCTGCAAAAACGATGGGTATACCGGTAGCGTTTCAGTTTGCTCAAAATTGAAACGCCTGCTAACCAACCCCAAGGCCGTCCGCACAAATATCCTCAAACTTCCAAACTGATACTCGCCCCGTTTTACCGGGCGCAGGTTGTATTGGATCAATTTACGCTCGCCGGCTTTTAAGTTAGTTTTAAACCATATATCTCGCTTTTGAAACTGAACGGGTATCTCATCTATTATACCTGCAGTTATGCCAATAGGATAACTATTCTCAATGTGAATGCTTATTTCGTTATCATCACTATTGCTTAATCGCTCCGGAGCAAGACGTTTCGCTAAGATCGATTTTGGTGATCGATATAACATCAGCAGATCTACTGCGGTAAGTAAAACCAAAAACCAAAATG
>JAESTD010000256.1 GCA_016763755.1 Mucilaginibacter sp. | reverse complement strand
TGCGCCAGCTTCGATGTGCTTGCGAGCTGTTTCGTCAGTAAGGAACAAACCCGTTGACTCAACAACAAACTCAGCGTCGATAGCGTCCCATTTAAGGTCAGCTGGGTTACGCTCAGCAGTGATACGAATGGTTTTACCATTGACAACTAGGTTACCACCTTCAACTTCAACTGTGCCGTTAAAGCGACCGTGAGTTGAATCGTATTTTAACATGTAAGCCATGTAATCAGGCTCAACAAGGTCGTTGATACCTACAACTTCAACATCTGGTCTTTCAATAGCAGCTCTGAAAGCTAAGCGGCCGATACGGCCGAAGCCGTTGATTCCTATTTTCATGATTTTCTAATTTTTACTTGTATAGTACGTTAATAAGTGGTTTATAGGCTCTTTAATAATATCATTGATAACAACACCATTGGTTTCGGCGGCTTCATACAGGTATTCCTGGAAATTTGAAGCTACCGTACCTGCAAAATGCACTGGCATATCGGGGTGTTGGTTATTCAAAGGTATAATATATGTTTCTATCAATTTTTTAAACCCGGTTGTTACTACGTTCCGGATATAAGCGTCCTGTTTGTTATCCAAATAGAAATCGCTGAACGAACTTAGGAAAAGTGCCGGTTGTCTTTGGCGATAAACCTTCTCGAGCAGCGTTTTTCTGTCGGCATCATAGCGCTGAACAAATTTTTTCTTAAGGTTAGCCGGCAAAGTTTCGTTCATAAAACTCTTTATCAGCTGCCTGCCCAACCAATTGCCAGACCCTTCATCTGCTAAAATATAGCCCAAACCGTAATTGTTTGGTTTTACCTTTTTGCCATCATACCATGCGGCAGTGCTTCCGCTTCCGCAAATGCTGATTATGCCGGGCATATTGCGGCAACAAGCTATGGCTGCGCCATCAATATCATGCCCTACGCTAATTTTCGCAAACTTGAAGAATGCGGAAAAAGCATTGTGCACTATCTTTTGCAGTTGCGGCGTTGATGAACCCGCACCGTAAAAATAAATACGCTTTATTTCCTCGGCGTGGTGGATAAGGTTGATGTTTTTGTTGAACAGTTGCACGATGTACTTTTCATCGCTAAAATAGGGATTGATGGCGGCGGTATTAAACGAGGCGACAGTTCTTGTCTTATCGGCTAATCGCCAGCCGGCATTATTAGATCCACTATATACAACTGCAATCATTTATATCGATAGTATATCTGACATTTCCATCAGATCATCTTCCAGTTTAAACTGATGTTGGGTTAAGGCCTCTTCCAGGTCGGTTAGTTTAATATGGTTAGCCTCCAAACCAACCATTTTTTGTGTTTCGCCTTTTATTAAAGCGTTCACGGCAGCAAAACCAAGGCGGCTGCCTAATATCCTGTCAAATGCCGAAGGACTGCCGCCGCGTTGCAAGTGGCCTAAGATAGTAACTTTTATGTCGTAAAACTTCACTTGTTTTCTAACTTCTTCGGCAAGGTCATAAGCACCGCGTTTATCGCCCTCTGCTACTATTACGATACTTGATGATTTTTTATTGTACTGGCCTGCCTTAAGGTTCTCTATCAAATGTTCGATGGCTGTATCACGCTCCGGCAGTAAAATGGCCTCTGCTCCGCATGATATCCCCGCACGCAGGGCAATAGCACCCGAGTCGCGGCCCATTACTTCGATAAAGAAAAGGCGGTCGTGCGCATCGGCAGTATCGCGTATCTTATCAATAGCCTCGATAACCGTATTGGTAGCGGTATCAAAACCCAGGGTATAGGTTGATCCGTAAAGGTCGTTATCAATAGTGCCCGGCACGCCGATAACCGAGATATCAGGATATTTCTTTGAAAAGCGCAGTGCGCCGGTAAAAGTACCATCTCCGCCTATTACAACAAGGCCATCAATGCCATTGGCTTTAAGATTTTTATATGCGGTTTCCATACCTTCATCAGTACGGAAGGGTAGGCATCTTGCGGTTTTAAGGATAGTACCACCCAGGTTAAGAATGTTACTTACCGAGCGTGGGTCCATATCGTACATGTTATTGTCGATAAGCCCCTGGTAACCCTGGCGAACGCCGGCTACATGTAAGCCATTATAGATAGCGGTACGTACAACAGCCCTTATGCATGGATTCATGCCCGGGGCATCACCACCTGATGTAAGGACTGCGATCTTCGAAATTTTCTGCATCTTCTCTTAACTCAAGTAAATTGTAGTGCGAATATAGTGTGTCAGACTTACACCATTAAATTTATTTTTTATTTTTACAATAAGATTTAAGAATTATCTTAGACCAATAAACCTAAAATTAGCCAACCTTGGAAGTTAAGTTACCTACATTTAACTCCGTGTTCTCCATTGACTGTGTCATATTTGGATCTGAAGCGGGGGAATTAAAGATATTGCTCATTGAACGTAATGAGGAACCGTATAAAGACTGGCTTGCTTTGCCCGGATATATTGTTGAGCAGGACGAGAGTATCGATAATGCTGCAGAGCGTATCCTTTACGAGTTAACCGGACTGAGGGACTTGCATATGCAGCAATTTCACACTTTTGGCGAGGTAAACCGCCACCCGCAAGGGCGTGTTATCACCGTTGCTTATTATGCCCTGATACGTATTAACGGCCAAAAAGAACTGAAACCGATAACCCAATATGCCAAGAGCGCGTTTTGGCACCCGGTTAATGAATTGCCCAAACTGGCTTTTGACCATACCGAGATATTCCAGACCGGGTTTAACAAATTACGCCGACGCTTAAATTACCAGCCAATTGCGTTTGAGTTATTGCCGGAGAAATTTACACTTACCCAACTACAATCACTTTACGAGGCCGTGTTGAACAAAAAGCTGGATAAACGTAACTTCCGTAAAAAGATGCTGAGCTATGGTTTCTTAAAAGAACTTGATGAGAAACAAAAGGGCGTGTCATATCGTGCTGCCAAGCTTTATAAATTCGACCGTCGTAAATACACTAAGATCTTCCAGAATGAATTGAATTTGGACAGCTAAGAGATTCAGGAAATTAAGAGTCAGAAATCAAGATCATTATTAAAAAGAAAGCCGCATGTTGATGAGCATGCGGCTATTTTTTTTAGTTAAGTTGGTAAACGGCCGCCTCGTAAGGTTGTAGCTTGTTACCTCCGGCTTGCGGATAACTACTTAGCAGAACTTTCGCCTTACTGAGATCGATGCCTGTATTGGCTATAGCCGTTTTGCTTTTAAAGTTTAATAGCACCAACATTTTCGTGCCGTTCATTTCGCGGGTGTAGGCATAAACATCGGGGTTGGCTTTATCGAGCAAAGTATATTTACCATAAACAAGCACTTTATTGTCAGTGCGCAGCTTTGTCATTTTACGGAAATAGTTGAGGCAGCTATTAGGGTCTTTATCTTGTGCCGCTTTATTGATACTGGTGTAGTTAGCGTTTACTTTTAACCAGGGTTTGCCGGTGCTAAAGCCTGCATTGGTGGTATTATCCCATTGGAAAGGGGTGCGGCCATTATCCCTGCATTCAAACTGTTGGCGCTTTAAAAAAGCATTAAGGTCGCCGCCGGTTTGTTGCAGGTGTTTGTACTCGTTAAGAGTTGGCATGTCTTTATAATCTTCAATTTTGGTAAAACCGGCATTGGTCATGCCCAATTCGTCTCCGTTGTAATAATAGGGGGTGCCGCGCATGCTTAACAAAAAAGTAGTAAGCATCTTTGAAGATACATCCCTAAATTGCGGACTATCGTTACCAAACCTACTCACCAATCGCGCCTGGTCATGATTGGCCAGGAATATCGAGATCCAGCCCTTTTGCGCAAATGCGCTGTCCCATTTGGTAAAAACATCTTTAAAATGCAGCAGGCTATATCCTTCCGGCTGTGCTATGCCAACGCCATCAAAAGCATAGGCCATGTTCAATTCGTGCCGGTCGGCATCAACCATGTTGTGGGCGTCCTCAAGCGTATTGCCCGATCCTTCAGCAACGCTCATTACATTGTAATGGCTTAAAACCTCTTTATTCATCTCCTGCAGGTAACCATGCAGGTTGCCCTGTACGCCGTAATACTGG
>JAESTD010000255.1 GCA_016763755.1 Mucilaginibacter sp. | reverse complement strand
GGTACTGCTTGCTTAAAGCGTAGAACTGTTTTTTTATATGGGCGGCATCCGGGTGGAAACTTTCGGGGATGTCGTAAAATTCAAAGTAATTCATCATTGCAAAACTACTAATTTTACAGCTGTAGAGTTATCAAGCCAAAAAATATGCCGCTATTTTACGATCAAATGAACCGCGCGGTTGAGGTGCCTGATTTACCGCAACGCATTATATCATTGGTTCCTTCACAAACCGAACTGCTTTTTGACCTCGGATTGGCAGATAGGATAGTGGGGATAACTAAATTTTGCATTCATCCGGCAGATCAAGTAAAGCAAGTTGCAAAAGTTGGGGGTACTAAGCAATTGAATATTGATTTGATCCATTCTTTACAGCCCGATCTCATCATTGCCAATAGAGAGGAAAACGAACAAAGTCAGATAGAAGAACTAATGAAGCATTATCCTGTTTGGATGAGTGACATTAACGATCTTGATTCTGCACTGGAGATGATTACACGGGTGGGAGAGATAACCGGCACCGCTGATAAGGCAAATGAAATAGCAAATGACATTAAATCTGGCTTCGCAACTTTAAAATCACTTAAAACAAGCCAGCATTGCGTTTATCTCATCTGGCGCAAGCCCTACATGGCGGCGGGTAACGATACTTTTATAGCCGACGTGCTGCAGAGATGCGGACTGATAAATCTAATATCAGCAGTGCGTTACCCAACTTTATCCGACAATGAGTTGAAAGCTTTAGCACCTGATGTGTTGCTATTATCATCAGAACCTTATCCGTTTTCTGAGAAGCATATTGATGAGTTTAAAGCACTCTTGCCAGACGCGCAAATACTATTGGTCGATGGCGAACTATTTTCATGGTACGGTAGCCGTTTGGTGCTCTCGCCTGCATATCTTAACAGATTGATTGAAAATTTATCTCCAAATAATGAGGCAGATACAGGAAATTGAAAATTTTGATTTTATAGTTTGATGATAAACGCTATCTTTGCGGTCTCTTAAAAACCAAACGCGGAAGTGGCGTAATTGGTAGCCGCACCAGACTTAGGATCTGGCGCCGCGAGGCGTGGGGGTTCGAGTCCCTTCTTCCGCACAACATGGGATTCTGTCCGAATCCGCAGAGGGTTGCTCTACAAAGAGCAACCCTTTTTTGTTGAGCTTCAGCATGTTATGACAGAAAGCCGGATGCAGGTGAGGTGTTCTAAATGCCCCATCTTTATAGCTGAGGCCATGTTTGAACACCGTACCTAAAAAAGCGTGCTTCTGATTCAGGTTAGCTTTCTCAAAAATTACGCTTAAATCAAGTAAGGACGGCAAAACCTTAAGCTGTTCAGCCAGCTTATCATGAACGGATTCCGACAAGTAACTGATTTCCTCGCTAATGAGCGCTTTTTCCTGCTGGTACTTCCGAAAATACTTTTTGTACGTCTCCGACTCGATCTCCTCATTCATGATGCGTTCTTCCAGCCTTTCTATTTTTGTATGGAGATCTTTCAGCTCTTTTTTCTTCACCTCAATTTGTTTCGTCCTGATCGCCTGCGCACCTTTCAGTGAAAACATGCTGCGTTCAGAAATTGTATCAAGCTGCTTCTGATTCAGGCTCATGTGTTTGATCAGCTCATCCAATTGCGGATGGATCACACGGCCGGGTATATTGATATGATCATGTTTAAGACAGCGGTAGTATAAATAATAATTTTTCTTACCCTTACTAAAGCCCGCGGTCATACGCGTCCCGCAGGGGCAACGCAGAATGCCGCGCAATGGAAAGTCTTCTCTCCGCTGTACCTTTTCTTTCCGCTTATTCTTGTCCAGCAGTTGTTGCGCGCGCCAGAATTGGGATTCTGGTATGATCGCCTCATGTAAGCCTTTGATAATTCGCTCAGGATTCTTTTTATCAGCGTTGATCCTTACCAAGCCAGCGTATGCCGCATTGTTCAGTGCCCGCACAATGGCGTCACGACCTGTCGGTGTAAAACCCAGGGCTTTGACACTTTGAAAAATGAGGTAATGCGGAATGCCGGATAAATAGTCTCTGAAAATTTTCTGTATGATGAAAGCTTTGGTCTCATCAACAGTTATCAGACTTTTTCCTGTAGCGTCACGCCCATTCTTATAGCCGAATGGAGCCTGATTTACAAAGCGCCCGGATTCTTTTGCCTGTCTCAATCCGATACGGGCGCGTTTCCGGATCGTGATCAACTCATGGTTGGCCATCATGTATTTAAAAGCCCGCTGCATAAAGACCATCGGGTCTTGCGTATCCAGGTTTATCGGTTCGTCAGTGGAGATGACCTTCAGGTCATGTTTACGTTCCAGCTGTTCGATTTTCATCAATGCTTCCGGCAGATTACGGCTGAAGCGGTCATGATCCAATATCACGAGATATTGCGCTAATCCCTTGTGCTGTTTGATGAATTTTTCCAGGGCCAGGTAGTCCGGCCGGTCGAAGGTATAACTCTTTTTACCATCATCAATAAACATCGCCACAATGTTTACGCGGTTGCGGGCACAATATTCCCTGATATATTTTTCCTGTGAATCCAAGGACCATTTTGACTGGTCCTTCTTACTGATCCTGACGTAACCTATCGCGTTCATTGGTGGTCTCCTTTATGATGATCTCTGTTATTAACTCTACGATTAAATTTAGGAGGTAATCTTCTTCCTGCTGGTAGATAGCGTTCGGTTTCTCAGGTAAGTTTTCCACAGGCTCTCTTTTCATAGCAGGCAATAAACAGGTGACCGATAAAAATTGGAAGAAGTCGGCACATGATGACCAAAGACGGTTTCTCCGGGGCTGAATTACTCATACTTGGAGGGCACCCTGTCTGTAAAAGTAACGGATAGGAGGTGAACTTATCCCTTGTCGAGATTTTTGACTTTTTTTGTATGTCAATAGAGATTGCCAGGCAGGGCGTTTAAAGGCTTTGGCGGAATAAATTCTCACCTGCGGAATTAGATCAGCTGAAACGCGCTAAAAGGCAAAGCCGACACAGCAGAGGAATACCGTAAGCTTGCAGAGGTAGAAGCTAACACAAGGCAGGCCGCCAGTGTCTCCCGTTTATTGCCAGCAGTTCCAGAACAACCGGGCGATATGGGCGATCGTGCGCTCCCGGTCCGGCAGTGCGGCAGTAGCATTGGATACAAGGATAGCGACCGCAAACCGCTGCTGATTGGGGAGTTCAATGATACCCACATCGTTGGTAGCTGCTGCAATGCCTTCGGCGTTTACACCGGAAGTCCCCGGTTTATGTGCAACGACCGCATTTGCCGGCAATAATCCTCTGATACGGTTTGGCGCATTAACTGTCTCCAGCAGGAGCTGCCACAAATAATCATGGCTATTTTTTGAAAGAAGACTGCCACTTTGAAAAAGCTCCAATAAGCGGAGCATAGCATTCGGCGAACACCAGTTCCGGTACTGCGTTTGCCAATCCTGTCCCATTTGCTTTTCCGTAGCTACGATCTGTATCTCCTTAACCCCCACTTGATGCACATAATCATTTACGGCACCGGGCCCGCCAAGGATTTGGAATAATTTGTCGCAGCCGATATTGTCGCTTTGAGAAACTGTATAACGGAGCAAGGAGTCGATGGTCAGGTCGACGTCGCCCTCAGGATATTTGTCCCGGATCGGGCTAAAGGTAGGGGTGGAGAGATCTGCTTTAGACAGATGAACCTTTTGCGATAAGGCAAGTATGCCCTGATCGACCCGGTGCAGCACCGCCAGCGCCAGCGGAAACTTCATGACACTTTGCATAGGAAAATGCGCCTGTCCATTCACCTGGAAAGACACCTTCTTATCAAAACTTTTGGCTGCAACGCCTACCGTACCTCCGACATCGCGGGAAAGATTTTTGATGCTGTCTTCGAGCGATACTTTTTGACCTAAAGCCGGCCGGGGTGGCATAATTAGCGCGAGGGTCAACAAAAGGACCGTTAAAATAAAAGTACGCATAGTCTTAACACTTCTCATCAATCATTTGACTTCTTTTTTTGCATTACTTCAAGGTAGCGGTCATAGTTAAAATAGGGCTCGCCCGCCCGTCCGTTCTGCTTAAGGTAAAGAAAACCATTCACATTGTCCAATATAAAGTTGAAATGGCTCAGGATCTGGTTCCCGAACAAGCTTGGCCGGCCGTTCGGTTTTGCAGGGTCGGCTGCATTGGTCACCAGGTCCCTGAAGTGAACACCCGCAATATCAGCATCCAGCCGGACGATCTTCCGCCCGCCAATCATCGTCAGCGGATCGAGCAGTTCCCAATGGTTTCCGGTCGCCGTAAAATCCTCGCCCAGCAGCATCGTACCATCCCTTCCGGTATCGAAAAGGAACCAAAAGCTAAAACGTCTCCCGCCCTGTGTGAACTTTGCTTTAAACTTGGGGCGGTCCTGCTCATAAAAGATGGGGAGTTTCTGGTAACGTTTCAACTTCTTGGGCAAGACGCGGTAGACAGTTATTTGCATTGCATCGTAGTCAACACTGATCATATGTCCACGGAAAAAGCTGTTGCCGATAATGATGTCTTCATGCGGCTGCATGTTGCTAACTTCGGTCATTGGAACGTCCGTCCATTTGATATCGCCTATGGCAACTACGTTCCCGGCGCTTGTCCGTTCGCTATTGACACCCGCTGTATTGCTAACCGTGGTCTGACCGGAAAATACGAGGCCCAATTTCCCGGAAGCATTGCGGTTGACCGCACTGGTTCCCGCACCGAGATCGAATTGGATATTTACCTTTCGCTCGTTAAGTTTACCGGTGATATAGATTTTGGATCCCCGTAATTCGAACGGAAAGCTGACCGCCGCTTTGCCGATATCCGCCAGGTTACTTTCGGGTAAATCCGGCGGAAGCGTTGATGCGATCTTGATCAGGCAAGTATCCTTTTTATGGAGTAGGATCTTCACAAGATAAGTTCCGCCGGGCTTCGTGTGAACACTCACGCTCCCCCTGTCGGTTGTGAGTTTGACAACACTTCTTTTTCCAGGAACGTTGACATAATAGATGTCGGGTTTAGCGGTAGGATCCAGCCTCCAGGCCATTTGCACGAACCGGCCGTCACTGATCATGGCTTTTTCATGGGAGGCTTCGAGGAGGCGTGCCGGCGATTGCGCCATTGCGACCTGCCAAAACAGCGTGGCCAATAGTGTCATAACTAACCACCTGATGTTCAATTTTTTATTCACGTTGTACATGCTCTTATACGTTTTTGTACAAAGT
This sequence comes from Mucilaginibacter sp., assembly GCA_016763755.1. Classification (GTDB taxonomy): domain Bacteria; phylum Bacteroidota; class Bacteroidia; order Sphingobacteriales; family Sphingobacteriaceae; genus Mucilaginibacter. Next base: position 6,677 of record JAESTD010000255.1, on the reverse strand, counting down.
AAAGTAACCAGTGGCCGAAACGGGCTATCAGGAGCCCGCCAATAACCTGACACTCAGCCGCCAGATCCCTGACAGCGCTAAAAAACAGACAGATCCGGCAGAATGCGCGGGTTCCCGCTGCCGCCCAGTTCAACCGCATTCCTGACGATCATCAGCGTATTGATCAGTAACCAAAAGACCGGTATCAACAAGGTAAAACGGCTGCTTAAGCCCAGCCAGTCATTGAGCATGAGGACGACCAGCAACAGAAAGATTGCGATCAGCGTCCAAATGATCTGCAGCGAGACAATCGTCTTCCCCAGTTTGGCATCACGGGTTTTGAAGAAATAAATGCCTAGCGGGATCAGTACGTTCAAAGGGGGTAACAACATCAAAGGCAATGCGCAGAGATTCATGATTTTGCACCATTTCAAATGATCGGCCCGCGGGAGGCCGGCAGACGCTGAAAAGATGCGGTCGTCAACAGCAAGCGCTTTCGCCAGGGCTTTCAGGGTATATCCTTTTGGGGCTTGCCCCGCCTCCAGTCGCTGTATCGTCCGTACCGATATACCGGACTTTTCGGCCAGTTCTTCCTGGGTCAAATGCGCTTCTTCCCGCAATGCTAACAGTTTGTTCATTAGCCTGCAAGTTACAAATTCATCGTTTAATTTTTTTTTACACCATCTTTTGCTGCCGGCGGTGACATTGTACTTTCCGGGATCGGTCCGCCACTATTACGTACCTTAGGCGTAAGCTTATAAGCTTTTATTGAAGCATAGTCCATTCAGGATCGTTTCAATAAAGGGTAGTGCTCTCCGGCAAAGGATTTGCGGCCGCTCTTGGATTTAGCGTAGCTTCGGCCGGGGGGGGGTAACCCATTGGCGAATACGCTAATCATTTATTTAATTCGGTCAACCGATAGGTCAAGGTAGCAAATATCGCAAAGACGATATGGGCCGGAATTCGCTGGATATAATAATGTGAGTAGTTGATCCATGGCGGTAAAGGGTGCGCTTTAAAAGTTCCCTTCCAGATCAAGTATCCTAACACGCCACTGACAAGGCCTAAAAGGATCCCGTTCTTAAGCGAGTGTTCGATCTTTTTAGTTTGCCATAACTCCACGTAAATTGCGGCGAAGATAAAGCCCATAGCGTAGTGCGCCCCCCAGGCAGCGATCCTTTTGGCATGCCCGGACCAGTGTGGAAATAATCGTTTGATCAGGGTTTCAAGATGCGCCGGCTCCCTAAAGTTTTCACCCATTATTCTTGACATCAGATCACTGGACACGGTCATTGCATTCGTACCCATGAAACCTGTGAGCAATGATTTTGATAGCTGGTCCATCATGATGGTTATCGATTTAAAAAGAGGCCGGATATACCGGCCTCTGGCAGTACAACTCTAATTTCTTATTCTACCTCGGCTGCGGCAGCTTCATTCACATAATTTTCAGCAACCTGGGTCAATAAAGAATCCGCGTTCTTTTCTTCTGCCAGGGTCTCATCCAGTAAGCCTTGCGCTTCACTGAAACCTAAGGTGCCGGCCAGCGTACGCAAGGTTCCGTAAGAGGCGATCTCATAATGTTCAACCTTTTGAGCTGCAGAGATAATGGCCACATCGCGTACTTCAGTGCCTTTCTCGGTATCTTCCAGCAGTTCTGTAGCTTCAGCTAATAAGCCTTCCATGGCCAGGCATTTTTTAGCCGTCGCTTTTTCACCTACAGCGGCAAACACACTTTCCAAACGCGTGATCTGGTTCTTGGTTTCTTCGAGGTGGGTCGTGATGGTTTGTTTCAGATCTTCTGAGGTCGCCCCTTTGATCAGCTTAGGTAAGGCAGTAGCCAAATGCTTCTCTGCCCAATAAATATCTTTCAGTTCGTCGACGAATAACTCTTTTAAAGCGCTTTCGGCTTCCGGTGTACGACTTGCAGCTGCTGCAGACGCTTTTTTGTTTGATTTTGTAGGCATAATGGTAGATTAGATTTTGTGTTTTTACAAATGCAATTTATATTCCAAAAAGTGGTATTCCACCTTCGGTCGGATTAATCATTATTCTTTATCCCGGTCTGCCGCACACTGCGACCGGTGCCCTTGACTTAACTTTTGGACTCGGCCAGTATTTCCAGATCAATAAACTGACTACTGCCAGGCCAAAGCATAGGATATAGAATTTTCGTTTCATGGCAGTATTAATGATTTTTTGGCTGTAGCCGCATTCTGCCGGGCAATGATCCGGAAGATCTTGCCGGCCTGTTCGTTATAATTCTTAAAAAAATGTTCAATTTGATTCAGGATGCTTTCCGGCAGCTGCGCCAGTTCCCGGATATCAGGGAATAACTGCGATACCTCCGGTATGCCGACGAACCGATCATTACGAACTGTCCGGCCATCGCGTTCAGTTTGTTCTGCCTCCAGAACGCCGATGATACGGCAGTCAATTAAACAGCCCGGAAATGTTTTTTCCTCCGCTATAATGATGATATCCAGCGGATCACCATCTTCGCCCTTTGTGCCGGGTATCATCCCGAAATCAAACGGGAAAACCATTCCCGCCGGCAAAATTTTATTGAGCCTGAAACGTCCTTCCGATTCGTCAAAGTCGAATTTTTGGCCTGAGCCTTTCGGACTCTCTACCATCGCCGTAACTATGTTATTTTTTTCCATCTTCCCAATCAATATGCACCTCGCTGTCACCTGGCAAAATAAATTCGAGGTGTCCATCCCTGGTTTTCGTTCCTTTACAGGTTTCCCGGTGTCCCTTCAACCTGACATCAAATTCAGGCAGTTTTCCTTTGCCGGTCTTCACGATCATCAGCCTGCTATCCAGCCGGCCATCACCTGCCAGCCTGAAATTCGCCGGACGGCGCTTTTTCGCTGAAAAGCCGGAAGTCGGATAATCCGTATAGATCATGAACGGCTGCCCATCGACCTGCATATAATGCCGCGGCAGGATACCGAAGGCATTGCCTGCGCCATAAACTTCCTGCCCAACCCCACCTGATTTTTCCCAGCCATCGTGCATATCTTCCAGTGCGATCCAAAGGTTCGCATCCACTTCACCCGTTTTGACCTCTTCGGATAGCATTTCTTTAGGGAGCATGGGCGGGTAATAATACACCGCGCGGTCTACCAGGTAACGGATATATTCTGCGATCAACATTCTTAGTGAAGGCAGCATATCTTCCCCTTCAGCATGACGGAGATAATCGTGCAGGGCACAGAACACCTCTTCCTCCTCGTAGGCCGCCGTATACGGCGCATCATTCAGCGGAAATAAGCGAAAGAAGGACGGGAAGTTTTTTCCGTAGCCATAGTTGCAGTCCCAGAGGCTGGTATTCTGTAGGATATTAGCTATACACAGGTAGCTTATTTCTTTATATACTTCCTTCCCGGTGACCTTATATAATCGCAACATAGCACCGGCAGAGAACGCGGTGTTATTAGCCTGGTAAAAGAGCCCGAATCCCGATCCCTGCAAGCGCATGGCAGACTTCTCGGCTTCAGCCAGATATCGTTTTTCACCGGTCAGTTCCCAAGCCTGCAGCATAATGTGCGCAAACAGGCCGGGCACATCTTTTTCGCCGCCTTTTCCGGGCTGGGTCTCAGCTTTGACCACCTCCAGCGTGTCCATCTTATAAAATACCGGCCAGTTATAATCAAAATGGTGCGCGACTTTTATGGCGAACTCCAGCGAATCGAGGAAGAGTTTTTCAGCAACCTTATCGCCTTTTAACGACAAGCGGGAGAGGTTCAGCAGCGGATGGTTCAGGTACCAGGAATCCATGACCATGGGTTGCATCTGCTCCTCGACCGCTTCCATTTTATCAGCCATCTTCGGATGCCAGCGCATGATTGTGCCCAAGTCGGGATCATAAAAAGCCGTGAGCCCGTCTTTGATCGTTTTCATCATCTCCAGTTCAGCATCTGTCCACTCCACATAATCGAGCAAGGCTAATAAAACGGCCAGTTGTACCATGATCTCCGGCGGAGTTTTATAATCAGAAAGGTAAGCATTCAGATAGTGATTGCCATCTACCTGCGACCAGCAACCAGGACTAGTTTGCAGATCGGTCAAACCCTTTTGCAGGATATCCGGCCAATGCTTATAACTGGTCTCCGGTTTGGGCAGTGTTAAGTAAATAGCCGCCGTCAGGTCCAGGTACTGACGTACCATGGCCGGTTCGTCGGCCGGGACTTCATCGCTGAATGCCACGAAAGCGTCGCTCAATACATAGCTTTTTCCTGCTTCCAAAGGCTTGTTCTTTATCGTGGGCGCGAGGGCAAAGCCGATCTCCGGCCATTCACCGCCTACCGTCTCACCGGCGGAAGTTTCCGTGGCCTGGTTGTAATCTGCCAGCGCTGTCAAATTCTGCAGGTACAGCACGGAACCGGCCTTCGGACGGGTTAAACTGAAATATAATTGACCTGAGCGTGTGCCCACCTGCTTGACTTTGATCTCGCCCTCGGCCAAAAGTTCGCTGCCTGCAGCACCCAGGACGACGATATCCCGCGGCCAGTAAGGGAACAGCAGCGGCGCGGTTGGCTTTAAGGTAGTTGTCAGGCGACACACGGAAATAATTTCTGTACTCGGCAGTTGGACAACGCATTCATATTGGCCGATCAGCGAACCGATCTTCAAAACAATCTTTCCGTTTTTTTCGGAAAGCTTCTTCAGTTCCAGCCGGTCATTAGGTGAGTAGGCCAAGCGGAAAGCGATGCGGCTGCCTTTTGGCCAGGCGGCCACCAGCCAGCAGGCATCATGAAGCATATGAACTTTAAAAGAATAGCCCGCCGCCTGTTGTTCAAAGACAATGGGTAGCGCAGGATCATTCAGTTGAGCGTTGGCATTTAAGAGCCATGCGGATGTTGCCTTCATCGTGTTGATCAGTTTAGTTGGTTTAATATTTCGGTAATTGAAAAATGCGCGCCACAAACGAACTCGTCCGCCGCCCCGTAGTAAATGGTCAGCTGATCGCCATTGACGATATGCCCGTTGGTGAAGACCACGTACCCGAAAAAGCCGCTAAGTTCGTAAGGTTCTGTTGGCATCATGATCGGTTCGGTCGTCCGGCCGATCACTTTTGATGGATCGTCCAGGTCCACCAAAAAAGCGCCGAGGCAATACTGGTGTTGTTCGTTGGCACCATGGTAGATCTCCAGCCAGCCCTGCACAGTTCGGATCGGGGCCGCTCCGGCGCCCACACGGGCACTGTCCCACATTCCACGCCGGGTCTTGATCAGGCAATGGTGATTTCCCCATTGCCTGCTGTCGGACGATTCAGCCAGCCAGATAAAGTTTCCACCGATCTCCTTGCTGCTGGGACGGTGCAGGCAATAATATTTCCCGTTTATCTTTTCCTCGAAAATGGCGCAATCCTTATTATGCGGCGGCAGGATCATGCCGCCTGATTTGAAATGCTGCCAGTCTTTTGTTGTTTGTAAGCCGACGCCAACGCCGCTATCGGAAACAGCGATATAGGTCAGGTAATACATATCATCGATTTGGGTCACCCGGCAATCTTCGATACCAAACCGTTCGAGGTAACCGGCGCCAAACAGGGATGCAGGGCTTTTCGGCTCCGTAAAGTGTATGCCATCTTCGCTGGATAACAACCTTAAATGAGATATGGTCGTCAGGTAATCAAGGCCTTTGTAATTGATCACCCTGGCATCTGTCGCGATCAGGTCGGGATCATTCAACGGTACTTCAATGATCTCGGTGTTGCCGGTAGCGTTCAGTGCGGGAAAGAAGATCACACCTTCCTTTTTCGCAACGCCTTCAGCCACCCGTACCAGCAACCATATATTATCCTGATACCGAAACACGCCAGGGTTCAGCAAGCTGATGACCTGCAAGCCCGGACCGCTCGGAACCAGGTCCTTTGGAAGTAGCAGCGGATTTTCAGGAAATCGTTGTGCAAGGTCACGCATTACTCTCAGGATCAATAGTTGCTAAATTCAGTGTTGCAGGGCCGGTCAGTACCTTGCCATCAATGTCATAACGTGCACCATGGCAAGGGCAATCCCAGCTTTTCTCTTCACCGTTCCAGTTGACGATACAACCGGCATGCGTGCAGACCGGGCTGAGCGCATGGATCTTACCCGAATCGTCGCGGTAAGCGGCGATCTTTTTTCCGCCTACTTCGACCACTTGGCCGGTTCCGGGAGATAACCGTTTTAATGAATCCGTTTCGTGAATGCCGAACCGGTCGGCTAAAAAGTGATAGGCCACATCCGCGTTCTCCTGCACAAAAGCCGTGAATCCCGCAATCGGCTTCAAGCGGGATGGACTGAAGATGTCTGCATATTTATTATCTTTACCTTGCACCAGGTCGCTTAGGATCTTACCGGCTATACTACCCAGCATCATGCCATTGCCGTTATAACCGGTAGCACAATAAATGCCTTTGGCAGCTTCGGGCATTTGCCCGATGTAAGGAAAACCATCTACCGGAACATAATACTGGCTTGACCAACGGTATTTTACTGATGATACATCATAATTATCCCGCAGATATTTCTCCAGATCGGCAAACGCCTTTTCCGGTTCGTCATGACCCGTCTTGTGGTCATTCCCGCCTGCGATGAGCAACTTTTCACCATCGATGACATGCGTCCGAAAATAGTGATAGGGCACCTGCATATCGTAAACCAAAGCATTCGGATAGGTATTGCCTTTTAACTTTACCGCCAGTACAT
>JAESTD010000254.1 GCA_016763755.1 Mucilaginibacter sp. | reverse complement strand
TACGGCCCCAAACGAATATTAAAAATCTATATCTCACGGGCCAGGATGTGACAACGGTAGGTCTCACCAGTGCTTTATTTTCTGGATTACTGACCGCTTTCTAAGATGCTTTTTCAACGGCCGAATCAAACCGCACTACCTGGGTAATGCCTTTAACCTGGTTCAGTTTCTTGATGAGGTTCTCAAGGTGATCGGTATCGTTCACGTATACCATTATCGATCCTTCAAAGATGCCTTTATCGCTATCCACAGTAATAGAGCGAATATTTACCTTAAAATCCTGCGATATAACGGTGGTGAGTTTGTTTATCAAACCTACATCATCAATGCCGGTAATACGCAAGCCGGTCAAAAAGGCCAGTTCTTGCTGGTTGGCCCAGCGGGCTTTTACAATTCGGTAGCCGTAGTTGGCCATCAGCTTGGCAGCGTTAGGGCAATTGGTACGGTGGATCTTGATGCCATCGCCAACGGTAATAAAACCGAAAACATCGTCACCGGGGATTGGGTTACAACAGGCAGCCAGCTTATAGTCTATCTTCTGCATATCTTCACCAATCAACAGGATATCACTATCCTTGGTCTTAATGCTTTTTACCAGGCTTTGCAGTTGGTCAACCTCTATCTTATCCTGTGGCTTGTTCTCTATTATCTTTTCAGATGCCTGGTACTCGCGCAGGTCTTTTATATCGATAAGACCTTTGGCAACATTGTAAAACAGATCTTGCGTTGACGGCAGCTTGAAGTAGTAGCTCAGCTTTTGCAGGTTCTCGGAGTTGTAAGTCAGCTTTATCGACTTCATTTTACGCTCCAGGATCTCCTTACCATCTTCTGCTATCTTGCGCTTCTCCTCTTTAAGCGCCGATTTTATCTTGGCTTTGGCCTTTGCGGTAACTACAAAGCTTAGCCAATCTTCTTTAGGCACTTGTTTACTCGATGTGATAATTTCTACCTGATCTCCATTCTGCAGTTTATGGCTTAGTGGTACCAGTTTATGGTTCACCTTGGCACCGATACAGCTTGCGCCGACATCTGTGTGGATCTCAAAAGCAAAATCCAGCGCTGTAGCATTCAATGGCAATTGGATCAAAGCGCCTTTTGGGGTGAAGATGAAGATCTCATCACTGAAAAGGTTCATCTTGAAATCATCGAGGAAGTCGAGTGCGTTCGAGTCGGGATTTTTCAGCATATCGCGCACTTTTTGTACCCACTGGTCGAGGCCGCTGTCTGTTGATGATTCTTTATATTTCCAGTGTGCCGCAAAACCTTTCTCAGCAATCTCGTTCATTCGTTTGGTACGGATCTGAACCTCAACCCATTGCCCGCGCGGGCCCATTACGGTGGTGTGTAATGATTCATAACCATTTGCCTTCGGTGATGAGATCCAGTCGCGCAACCTGTCCGGGTTAGGGCGATAAAGGTCGGTAACGATAGAGTAGGCTTTCCAGCATTCTGCTTTTTCGTTCTCGGGCGAGCTATCCAGGATGATACGGATGGCAAAAAGGTCATACACTTCCTCAAACGGGATGGCCTTCTTCTTCATTTTGTTCCAGATGGAATGGATAGATTTTGGCCTGCCAAACACTTCGCCGTGCAGGTCTTGTCCCTCTAAAACCTTCTGAACCGGTTTTATAAAATCAGAGATAAAACGCTCGCGCTCGGCCTTTTTCTCGTTTAATTTATTTTTGATGAACTGATAAGTTTCGCGCTCCATGTATTTCATGGAAAGGTCTTCCAGTTCAGATTTTATGGCATATAAACCCAGGCGGTGGGCCAGCGGCGCATACAGGTACACCGTTTCTGATGATAGCTTCAACTGCTTATCGCGCGGCATAAACTCCATGGTGCGCATGTTATGCAGGCGATCGGCCAGTTTTATCAGTATCACCCTCACATCATCAGCAAGGGTAAGCAGCATCTTACGGAAATTCTCGGCCTGTAAAGAGCTGTTGGTATCAAACACGCCTGATATTTTGGTAAGGCCATCAATTATCTTGGCTACTTTTTTACCAAATTCAAGTTCAATATCTTCTAAAGTAACGTCGGTATCTTCAACCACATCGTGCAGTAAGGCGCACACAATAGAAGTAGTGCCCAGGCCTATCTCTTCGGCCACGATTTGGGCAACTGCAATAGGGTGGTATATATATGGCTCGCCACTTTTGCGGCGCATATCTTTATGGCTCTCCAAAGCCATTTCAAACGCCTTGCGTATCAGCCTTTTGTCGCCTTTTTGCAGGGTAGATTTGCTGGCGCGCAACAAGGCACGGTAGCGTTTTAAAATCTCCTTTTTCTCGGCTTCAAGGTCTATCACTAAATCTTTCATCTATTGGCGTATAGGGCTTTAAAATCATAACCGTGCAACAATTATTTTTATTGCCGGTTAATATAAAATAACAAAATAAAAAGCGTTAATTTTGTATGTTAGTAAAAATATGAAATTAATATTACCGCTGCTATTAGTTTGTTTGGCGTTTGGTAGTGCAAAAGCGCAGGATGATAAGCCTGCCGCTCCTGTACATCTGGGCAAAAATGATACCATCAAGGTATACATGACCAAACTTGAAGGCGAGCTGGTGCCATGGATAGTTGCACCGCCGGTAAACATTGTTGATACCCGTATTTTTGCAAGTGAAGCTGACAGATTGGCTTACCGCAGGTTACGGTATAATGTGATGAAAGTATTGCCTTACGCACGCTTCGCCGCTCAGCGTTACATACAGCTACAGCGCGACCTGGCGCTTACTGCCGACAAGAAAAAACAAAAGGAATTGATGAAAGCCTGTGAGCTGGATGTGAAAAATCTGTTTAATAAAGATATTAAGAACCTAACCATAACCCAGGGCGAGGTATTGATAAAATTGGTGAGCCGCGAAACCGGTACCACCAGCTTTGCTTTAGCTAAAGAACTTAAAGGTGGGTTTAACGCCTTCCTGTTCCAATCTGTTGCCCGCATATTTGGGCACAATCTTAAAGAAACCTATGATGCCTCTGAGGAGCGCGATATTGAAGCTATCCTGAACAGCGTTGGATATGTTTCTAACTACAATTAAATGGACAGTAATAACATCTACCAGTTCACTGTCGAAAAAATCGACGGTGATGTTATCAATTTATCTCAATACCAAAACAAAGTACTCCTTATAGTGAATACTGCATCACAATGCGGTTTTACGCCTCAATTGCAGGATATTGTTGATCTGAAAAAAGAGTTTGCCGGTCAGGATTTTGAGATACTGGCCTTCCCGTCAAATGATTTTGGCCAACAGGAACCGCTGGAAGGTAACGCTATTGAGGCATTTTGCCATAATTACGGTAATAATTTCCCGGTGTTTGAAAAGATAAGGGTACGAGGGCCGCATGCGCATCCGCTTTACCAATTTCTGGCAGATAAAAAGGCTAACGGCAAAGTGAACGCCAAGCCGCGATGGAATTTTCACAAATACCTTATCAACAGGCAGGGCGAAGTGGTAGATTTCTTCTTTCCGTTCACCAAACCAACTTCATCAAAAGTAAAAAAGAGCATTAAGCGCCTGCTGTCTGCTGATGCTAAGTAATACGTTATTACCTACCAATGAAATTAGATATTTTAGTTTTACCCGTACACCCGGACGATGCCGAACTGGGTTGTGCCGGTACCATCCTTAAGCATATAAAATTGGGTTACAAAGTTGGCGTTGCCGACCTTACCCGTGGCGAACTGGGCACCCGTGGCTCCGCCGAGATCCGTGATAAAGAAGCTGCAAAAGCTGCCGAAATATTAGGCCTTACCGTTCGCGAGAACCTGGCCCTGCCTGATGGCTTTTTCCAGAATACGAAAGAATATCAATTAGAGGTGATCGCAGTTATTCGCAAGTATCAGCCGGATATCTTAATTACCAATGCTTACCATGATCGCCACCCTGATCATGGTCGTGCTAATGAACTGGTTGAGGCCGCATCCTTTTTAGCCGGTTTGCGCCGTATTGAAACCTTTGACGATAACGGCCAACCCCAGGAAGCCTGGCGCCCAAACCAAGTACTCCATTTTATACAAGACCGATATATTAAACCTGATATTATTGTGGATGTTACCGAGTTTTGGGACAAGAAGATAGAAAGCGTTTATGCCTACAGCTCTCAATTCCATAGCACGGAGTACAATGAGGACGAGCCGCAAACCTACATCTCATCGCCGGAGTTTATAGACCAGATAAATGGCCGTGGCCGCGAGTTTGGCAAAAGCATCAACACCAAATACGGCGAAGGCTTTACCTCGAGGAAGATATTGGGGGTAGATGATCTGTTTGATCTGTTGTAGGTAGAGATTAGAGGTTTGTGATTAGAGATCAGGTTTTACCTTTTGCTGGCGCACGCGTGCCGCGTGTGCCTATATTGGTATCTGATCAATCCTTGCGTACAATATCACAATGAATAAGGCACACGCGACACGCATGCGCCAGCAATGAGCTTTTGGTAAGTTTTATTCATTGCCGTCCCATTCATGGGACGGTGAACAGACAATCAAATCCGGCTTTAGCCTAACTTCTTCATTTGGCTAAAGCCAACTGCAATGAAAGTAATCATCTTTGGCACGCGTGCCGAAGCCTTTTTTTATAAATCCCTTCCTACACCTTCCCGAGGGAAGAAATCGCACTTGGCCTTCATGTCAGTCTGAGCTTGTCGAAGACCTCGTCGCATGCATAGTGGTTCGACAAGCTCACCATGACATAAATAATTCAATTCCCTCCCTTGGGAGGGGTGCGATGGAAAGCGTAGTGGCAAGGAGGGGTTTCTCCGTCAGATAAAAAGCAAAGGCCGTTCACCCGAACGGCCTTTGCTTTTTACGCGCCTACGTACTCAAAACGATTACTATCGTGATTACGTTCGCGGCGAAGCTTGTTTTCTTTGGATAGCTTCAGCAGTATGCCGGACAGCTCAGATGTTTTAAAATCCGAATTAAACTTTTCGCGGCAATATTCGGCTATGGCTGATATGGAATGGGGTGTCCTGAAATAATCGCTCGTGAGCAACTGGTTTAAAACCTTGGTAGCGCCTGGTTTTTTACGGCCGTTTGTGGCATCCTGGTCATCATTGTTATCGGCATCAAATCGTCTTCCTCTTTTATTGAAAACTTCAGATCCTTCCAATTCACTTTTCTCTGCTTCTATCATTTCGTCTAAAAGCCTTTCTACTACTTTCACCTGTACTGCCTCAGACTGGAAAGAATTTACAACCTCAGCAAGTTCTGCAAGTTGCTTTTTTAATTTTTCAATATACTTGTTCATCTCTCTAAATATCCTTACTTCTCTGTCTACCTGTTACGTTATAAGTGATGACATAATAACATCTGCTATTAAATATATTATTATAACGATACGGCGCAATTATATTATCTATCTGTACAAAAAAAGCGCCTTTCAATTACATGAAGGCGCTTGTAGCAATATTATTACAATTAACTATAATTGAGGTAATATCTTTTCCAGAATATCAAGCCCTGTATCGATATTTTCTTTCTCGATAATCAATGCCGGCCTAAAACGGATGGTTTTATCGCCACAACCCAAAAACATTACCTGTTGCTGTAAGCCCAGGTCTATAAAACGATTGCGGGTTGCTGCATCAGGAAGATCAAAGGCAGTAAGTAAACCCTTGCCACGTACATTGTTGATGATGTTATTTTTTTGCGCAATATCTTTTAAACGTTGCTGCAGGTAAGCACCTGTTTCGGCAGCTTTATCGCAAAGTTTATCATCTTCAATGATCTCCAGGATCTTGGCGGAACGTACCATATCCACCAGGTTACCACCCCAGGTAGAGTTAATGCGCGATGAGGTATTAAATACATTATGCTCCACCTCATCTACCCGTGTCCCGGCCAGAATACCGCACACCTGCATCTTTTTGCCAAATGCAATGATATCAGGCCTTGCCTTTTCGCCAAAATGCTGGTGCAGCCAGAATTTGCCGCTAAGACCTACGCCGGTTTGTACCTCATCGTAAATTAATAAAGCATCGTTCTCATCAGCCAAAATGCGTAATTGTTCCAGGAACTCCTGACGCACATGTTTGTCGCCACCTTCGGATTGTACAGGCTCTATGATGATAGCGCATATATCATCCTTGTTATCAGTAAAAGCTTGTTTTATCTGGGCGATAGATTGCTCCTCTCGGGTAATCAAATCCTGCAGATTATCATCTGTAAGCGGGAAACGGATCTCGGGCACCGATACCCTTGGCCAATCAAATTTGGCGAACCATTTAGTTTTTACCGGCTGAGTGTTGGTTAAACTCAATGTATATCCAGATCGACCGTGAAAGGCATGTTCAAAGTGTAGTACTTTATGGCCTTTTTCTTCCGTAAGGCCTTTGGCAAAATTCTTTTGCACCTTCCAGTCCATGGCGGTCTTCAAAGCGTTTTCTATGGCTAACGAACCACCTGCTATAAAAAAGGCATGGGGTAGGTAGTCTGGGATGCCTACTCGACCAAAAGTATCGACAAACTGCGCGTATTGTTCTGTATAGATATCAGAGTTTGAAGGGTTGGTTAACGCCGCCAGCATCAGGTTTTTTTTAAACCCGTCATCATTAAGCATTTTAGGATGATTATAACCCAGCGGAACGGATGCAAAGCAGGTAAAAAAATCTAACAGGGTACGGTCGTTCTTAGCGTCGTAAATATGTACACCCTGGCTGCGTTCCAT
>JAESTD010000253.1 GCA_016763755.1 Mucilaginibacter sp. | reverse complement strand
TTACGTTAACATGGAATACAAAGGTTATACCAATAGGATATACAAAACCGGCTAAAATAGATGATAACGATACATAACGGGTTATCAGCAGCGTAACAATAAATACCGATACGCAGAGTAAAGCAGCCGGCAAGTTAATAGCTAATATCATTCCAAAAAGCGTGGCAATACCTTTGCCACCCCTAAAACCTGCAAATACCGGGAATAAATGGCCCATCACAGCCGCTATACCTAAAGCAAGCTGTAAATTAGTGAAACCCACAGAATGGAATGCGCCGGTAGTACTTACACCTACAATATAAGCAAGGTTAGTGGCTGTCCAACCTTTAAGGATATCCAGCAGCATCACTGGGATACCGGCTTTTTTACCCAGCACACGAAAGGTATTTGTAGCGCCGGCATTACCGCTGCCATATTCCCTTACATCAATGTTGTAAAAGGCCTGACCGATCCAAACAGCGGTAGGAATAGATCCGAATAGATAAGCAAGAATAAGCGCCGAAATCGAGTAGATTGATAGCATCTGCCTGCAATATTATTAATTTGCCGTTAATAACCGCAATATAGTTATTATAATGTTACTATGCCCGTCTTCAAACTCCCCAAAGGGATGATTTGAACCCTCTCCTTCGGAGAGGGCAGGGTGAGGCTTATACCGCTTTAAGACTAAGATCCAAACTTTTAACCGAGTGGGTTAACGCACCCACAGATATATAATCAACACCACAATCAGCATAATCGCGGATATTATCAATAGTAATACCACCCGATGCCTCTGTAACGTATTGGCCTTTGATAACACTTACGGCTTGGCGAAGATCGTCAAAGCTAAAGTTATCCAGCATTATGCGGTTTACGTTGCCGGTTTGTAATACCTGCTCCAGCTCGTCGAGGTTGCGTACTTCGATCTCGATTGCCAGTTTGCGGCCCGTTTCCTTCAAATATCTGTTAGCATTCTCGATAGCCTGGCGTATGCCGCCCGAGTAGTCCACGTGGTTATCCTTTATCAGGATCATATCATACAGGCCAATACGGTGATTTACACCGCCGCCTACACGTACAGCCCATTTTTCCAGATAACGTAAGCCCGGCGTAGTTTTGCGGGTATCTAAAACCTTAGCATTGGTACCCTCTAAAAGTTTCACAATATCATGCGTGCGTGTAGCAATACCACTCATGCGCTGCATGCAGTTAAGCACAAGGCGCTCGGCTTTTAAAATGCTTTGGGCATCCCCCTCAACCTCAAAGGCAATATCTTTAGGTTTCACAGCGGCACCATCGCGCAGAAGAATATTCAGTTTTAAATTGGGGTCAATTTCGCGAAAGATCTCTTCAGCGAGTTCAACGCCGGCTAATATGCCGGTGTCTTTTACCAATAATTTGGCTTTGCCTTGCGTGCCGGCCTCAATGGTTGCCAGTGATGTATGGTCACCATCGCCCACATCCTCGCTCAAGGCATTTTGTATGAATTGGTGTATAATTTCCTTGTCCAAATTTTTACTTTTTTAGCGTTTCAAAAGTAAAAACAATCGGCAATTAATTAGGTTTTTTCATTTTCGATACGCATCTCAATGATTTCCATCGCCTTAGCGTTCTCCTTAAAGGTATAAGCGATACGATACTTACCCTTATCAGTTGTAAGAATAAGCACAGCGAAGTTATAATTGCTGTTTGAGGCAACTTTATGTATCAGCTTTACGGCTTGCGGTTTATTCTCCTTAAAGAATTTATCCAGCATCATTTCTGCCTGTGCTTTGGCATATACACCGCTTTCGGTAGTGATGGTCATGTCAACACTGGCGGCAAAATAGGTGGCTATCTCGTGGGTGTTGCCATGTTTTATCAGTTCGGCAATTTTTTCAATAGGGCCTGCCTTTACCACCATTGGCAGTAAAAAAAGGAGGGTAAGCAACGGCAGGTTTGGTAGTTTCATTTCATGTATACGACATTTGAAGTACTAAAAAGTTGCACTGCCAATAAAAAAGGTGACGTTTAAGTTTAATGTTTAAACGTTGCTTTTATATTTGCATTGTGGAAAACAACAAAAAAGTAGTATTAATAATACTTGATGGCTGGGGTTACGGCCGTAACGATACCTCAAACGCTATAGTAGCCGCTAAAACGCCATTCTTTGATGAGGCGTTAACTAAATATCCAAACTCAAAATTAGAAGCATCGGGCTTAGCCGTTGGTTTGCCTGAGGGGCAGATGGGCAATTCTGAAGTAGGCCACATGAACCTGGGTGCAGGGCGTGTTGTTTACCAGGAGCTTGGCCGCATAAATAAAGCTGTGCTTGATAATGAGTTTGTGCAAAATGAAACCATACTTGGCGCATTTAAATATGCCAAAGAAAATAATAAAGATCTGCATTTTATAGGTTTGGTAAGCGATGGCGGGGTTCATGCCCACATTACTCACTTAAAAGGTTTAACGGATGCTACCAAAGCTTTAGGGTTGGAGAAAGTATTCGTTCACGCCTTTTTAGATGGCCGCGATACCGATCCAAATTCGGGATTGAAGTTTATTACTGATTTGGAGAATCACATTGCTGATTCGCCTGCGCGTTTGGCATCGGCTATTGGGCGCTACTATGCTATGGATCGCGATAATCGCTGGGAGCGCGTTAAACTGGCTTACGACCTGATGGTTAAAGGCGAAGGCGCACCTACACATGATATTCTGGCATCGATAGAAAAATCATACGCCGAAGGCGTTACCGATGAGTTTATCAAGCCGATAGTTAAGGTTGATGAAGATAACCAGCCGATAGCCGTAATAAAAGATGGCGATGTGGTTATCTGTTTTAACTTCCGTACGGACAGAGGGCGCGAAATTTCGCAGGCACTTACGCAAAAGGAGTTTCCTGAGTATGATATGAAACCGCTGGATATCGACTACGTTACCATGACCTCGTATGATGAGACGTTTAAAAACGTAAAAGTGGTTTTCCGTAAGGACGACCTGAGCAAAACCTTAGGCGAAGTTTTGGAAAGTGCCGGTAAAAAACAGATCCGTATTGCAGAGACGGAAAAATATCCGCACGTAACATTCTTTTTCTCGGGTGGCCGCGAGAAGGAATTTGAAGGCGAGAAACGTTTATTGGTTCCATCGCCCAAAGTTGCAACTTACGACTTACAGCCGGAGATGAGCGCAGAGGGGATCCGCGACGCCATCATCCCCGAGCTGGAGCAAAGCTGGCCTGACTTTGTGTGTTTAAATTTTGCCAATACCGATATGGTTGGCCACACCGGTGTATTTGAAGCCGTTGTAAAAGCTGCCGAAACTGCCGATGCCTGCACAAAGGCAGTGGTTGAAGCAGGTTTAAAAACAGGCTACTCATTCATCATCATTGCCGACCACGGTAACGCCGATTACATGATAAACGAAGATGGCTCGCCAAATACGGCGCACACCACCAACCTGGTGCCATGCATTATTATTGATAACGATGTTAAGCAGGTAAAAGACGGTAAACTGGGCGACATAGCCCCAACCGTACTGAACATTTTAGGCGTGCCTATCCCTGCAGAAATGACCGGTAATGTATTGGTATAAAACCGTAAAGAAAACAATATTAAATACAAGCGTACTGCTGCTTTTAAGCGGCAGCTACGCCTGTAATAAGCCCGAAATAAAGGAAACCGGCGCCGAATTGAAATATTTTGACCTTAAAGGATATTTTAAGCAGGAAGCCGCCCATCTGGAAAAGGTAAACCCCGAGGTAACCAAATCTGTTGCCCATAACGGAACTGTTGAAAGCAAAAAAGTACATATCACCGCCTGGCAGCAGGAACTGAACCTGTTTGCAGAGAGTGACATTAATAAACCTGCATGGCGCAATAGCTATTCGGTAAAAACCACTACAGATAGCACTGTTTATACCGCACAATTTCCTGAACTGAAAACCCGCGAGATCGTTATCAAAAAAAGTGGAGATAACATTACAGCTATCGCCATATTTAATGCCACGCATAACTTTTTATACAGCACCACCGAGCGACTTGTTTACATGCCAAACAAGTATTATTCTATCGATAAAGATCAAAAAGTGAAAATAATGGGTGCTAACGATTACCGTATTAAAGGTAGCTTTTAATGATGGCCAACGGCAGTAGCCAGCTTTTCTTTAGATAACTCGATCAGCGAAGCAATATCAGCGCGGTTAGGGTTTTCATTGATCACTTTTTCCAGATCGGCTATCGAGGCTTTGAGCGAATTTACGCCTCTTGCTTTATCAAAAGTGTTGGTATTGGGTTGCAGCTTAAACTCGGCATACTCGCGGTAGGCAATACCACGGGTTTGAAGGCATTTGCCCCGTTCGCTGGGGTCAATAGCTATAGCTTTTGTGAGATCGAATATCGCCCCCAATAAGTATTTTTCGCGCTCCTGGGGTGACAGATAAGTATCTTTCCCCATATAACCTTTTGCGCGGGCACGGTAATAATAAGCCGATGCATCGGTAGGGTTAATATAAACTACCTTATCATATGAGCTGATAGATTTGCGATAATTTTGACTGTGATAATAGGAGTAACCCAGCATCCAATACGCATTGGCATTGGTAGAATCTATCATGCATCCTTTCTCCAACTGCTTTACGGCAGCTTTAAAGTTGCCATCTAAAAAAGCCTGCTGGCCCATTTTTACATAAGCATTTTGTGCCGATGACTCGAGCGAGGTGAAAAGGAATAAAGAGATGATAGCGGGTAGCCTCATTTAGTGTGCACGTATAAGCCAATAACTAACAATACAACATTTTATTATGTGTGTTAATCAAATTTTAATTAATTATTTGTGTAATACGTTCAGGCAGCTTTAAATAACTTTTGCATGCGGGTAACAATAATAACATTTTTAAATATTCATATTTAGTGTTGTTTTAAATGTTATTTCTTGGTTAATTACGTTAATAATTAAGCAAGCCTGCTACAACCAATTTTAAACTGATGGATTTTTTAAAAGCGATTGTTAACGACTTTAAGGGTTTTTGGAACTTAAGCGGATTGATAGATATCGTTAGTTCTGGCAATTACAGTAAGTTTTTGACTTATGATGGTATGCTTTCATTGCTGGGGCCGGTAGTGCCGTTCCTGCTGCTGTTTGAGATCATCAGGGCTGCATTTTACAAGCGCTTTAAGGTTATCAATTACAAAGTTTCGTTTTGGACGTACGTGCTTAATGCTTTTGTTGGCCGCGTTATATCATTCGGGTTGGTAGGTCTTTGCATCAAATGGCTGCTGCCCGTGGCTTTCTTTAAAACCTCATTTACCTGGTATTGGTTCATTTACAGCTACATTATATGGGAATTTGCGCATTTCTGGTATCACTTTTTGGCGCATAAAGTCCGCCTGCTTTGGTGCCTGCACTCTACCCACCACGCACCCGAGGATATGAACCTTGCGGTAAGCTATGCGCACTTTTTTCTTGAAGCGCCGTATGCCGATTTTATCCGTACATCCATCTGTATATTGTTGGGCGTAAGCCCGGCTGTGCTGTTCGTCATCATGTTTATTGATGGTTTCTGGGGAACATTGATACACGTAGGAGAGAACATTGTTAGGGATGGTCGCCTGGGTTTCTTAAACAAAATAATCCTTACGCCGTCGCACCACCGGGTACACCATGCGCGTAATGTGGTTTATATGGATACCAATTTTTGCAACCTGCTCAACGTGTGGGACAGGGCTTTTGGTACTTATCACGAAGAAGATGTAAAGATCCCTATCGAGTACGGCATCAACAGGCCAATGATCAAAAATAGTTTCCTGGATGCTTATTTCGGTGAGATCATCGCTTTGGCGAAAGATGTTTACCGCGCACCCGGCATCAAAAATAAATTCATGTACATATTTATGCCTCCCGGCTGGAGCCACACCGGCGACCATAAGATGACCCACGTTGTACGCAAAAAGTATTTTGAGGACTTGAAAAAACACAAGGTTGAACCAGATAAAACTGCTCCTCAAAATAGCCCAATGGTAAGCACCTGAGTAACGCGCACCTCAGTAATACTGACTTTTTTTCATTATTTGTTAAAATCTGATAGGGTAGGCAATATTTTAGGGTATTATTAAATGGCTTATAGCAAGCATTTTAACAACCAATTATTGTAAGCTTACGTAAAAAGAGTATAGTGGCACAGCTCTTGAAACCCTATATTTGCAAGTTATATTTATACATCAATTAACAATTGTTACTTGCATATTGGTATTTAACTGCCATTATGACGTTAATTGATCTACACACACGAAAGGTGATTAATGAGTTACGATCCGTTTGATTTTAAAAATGCAATGCCTTCTATTAATGAAGATTCCGAATTTTTCCCCCTGATGTCATCAGAGGATGAAGAGGAAATGAATAATGAGCAGGTACCTGATATTATTTCTATACTTCCGCTACGCAATACGGTTCTTTTCCCGGGCGTGGTTATTCCTATCACTGTTGGCAGGGATAAATCCATAAAGCTTATCCGCGATGCCAACAAAGGCAACCGCCTTATTGGTGTTGTTGCCCAGCAGGATGTAAGTGTTGAAGACCCTACTTTTGAGCAATTGCACCAGGTAGGCACTGTGGCGCTTATTATCAAAATGCTGCAAATGCCCGATGGTAATACTACTGTGATATTGCAGGGTAAAAAGCGCTTCCGCCTTAACGAAGAGATCCAGAGCGAGCCTTACATAAAGGCAACTATCGACCCTTTTAAAGAAATAAAACCAAAAACTGATAAAGAGTTTAAGGCATTGTCTGCGTCGATAAAAGACATGGCAATGAGCATTATCCAGTTGTCGCCAAACATCCCGAGCGAGGCAGGTATTGCTATCAAGAATATAGAGAGCACGTCTTTTCTGATAAATTTCATTGCATCCAATATGAATGCCGATGTTCCGACTAAGCAAAAGTTGCTGGAAACATTGAGCTTACGCGACAGGATGAACTCTGTATTGGAGCATTTGACGCTTGATCTGCAAATGCTGGAGCTGAAAAATCAGATCCAAACGAAAGTACGAGTAGACCTGGATAAGCAACAACGCGATTATTTCCTTAACCAGCAACTGAAAACCATCCAGGAAGAGTTGGGTGGATCAACCCCGGACCTGGAGTTAGATAACTTGCGCCAGCGTGCTCAAAAAAAGAAATGGCCTGCCGAAGTAAAGACACATTTTAGCAAAGAGCTTGAGAAATTGGGCCGTACCAACCCTGCCGCGGCAGATTACTCTGTACAGATCAATTACCTTGAGTTATTGCTTGATCTGCCATGGAATGAGTTCACAAAAGATAACTTCGATCTTAAGCGTGCGCAGAAGATCTTGGATAAAGACCATTTTGGTTTAGATAAAGTTAAGCAACGCATTATTGAATATCTTGCGGTGCTTAAGCTTAAACATAATATGAAAGCGCCTATTCTTTGTTTGGTTGGCCCTCCGGGTGTTGGTAAAACATCGTTGGGTAAATCAATAGCGAAGGCCCTGGGGCGTAAATATGTGCGTATGGCGCTTGGCGGCGTGCGCGATGAAGCCGAGATTCGCGGTCACCGTAAAACCTATATTGGTGCTATGCCGGGCCGTGTAATCCAATCGCTCAAAAAGGCCGGTGCTGCCAATCCCGTTTTTATTTTGGATGAGATAGATAAGGTTAGCAATGATTTCCGTGGAGATCCTTCTTCAGCATTGTTGGAGGTGTTAGATCCGGAGCAGAACAGCACTTTTTATGATAACTACGTAGAGATGGATTTCGACCCGTCAAACGTGATGTTTATTGCAACGGCAAATTCGCTGAGCAGCATACAGCCGGCTTTGTTAGATCGCATGGAGATCATTGAGGTAAACGGTTACACCATTGAGGAGAAAACTGAGATAGCCAAACGCCACCTCGTTCCTAAACAGCGCGAAGCACACGGTTTAACTAATAAAGAGGTAAACATCAAAAATGATGTGCTGGAGAAGATCATCGAAGATTATACCCGCGAATCGGGCGTGCGTAGCCTGGAGAAAAAGATAGGTTCTGTAGTACGCGGCGTTGCCAAAAGCATTGCCATGGAAGAAACCTACAACACCCTGGTAAGCAAAAAAGATATTGAAAAGATATTGGGTGCCCCGATTTTTGATAAAGACCTTTACGAAGGTAACGATGTTGCCGGCGTGGTAACGGGCTTGGCCTGGACATCTGTTGGTGGCGATATCCTATTTATTGAAGCAAGCCTTAGTCCGGGTAACGGTAAGCTAACCCTAACCGGTAGTTTGGGTGATGTGATGAAAGAATCGGTCACCATTGCCTTGGGTTACCTGCGTGCCCATGCTGCAGAGTTCGGTATCGAATATAAGCTATTTGAGCAGTGGGATGTCCACGTTCACGTGCCTGCGGGTGCCACGCCTAAAGACGGTCCATCGGCAGGTATTACAATGCTAACGGCGCTGGTATCGGCATTTACCCAACGCAAAGTAAAACCACACCTGGCCATGACCGGCGAGATAACCCTGCGTGGCCGTGTATTGCCAGTAGGTGGTATAAAAGAAAAGATATTGGCTGCAAAACGCGCTAACATCAGGGATATCATCCTTTGCAAATCAAACCAGAAAGATATCCTTGAGATAAAAGAAGATTACATTAAAGACTTACAGTTCCACTATGTAACCGATATGGGTGATGTGATTAACCTGGCACTATTGAACGAGAAGGTTAAAAATCCGATAGATTTAACCGTAAAGGAGAAGCAAAGTCTCCCCACCACCTAAAGGGAGAGTTGAAAATATAAAAGAGCCATTCAAATAGATGGCTCTTTTTATTTTTTTAAACTCTTTGTCATGCTGAGGAACCAAGCCTCTTTCCGCGTTCATGGCGACTGAAATATTATTCGCTGTCGCTTAGAATCACAAGTGAGGAAGATATGCAATTTCTTATCCGTTAAAATATGTTAATCATGTTAAATAAAGTTAATTAACATGATCGGTTTATTTCTGAGAGCTATAATTGTGATGAAAAATCAAAACACATTTCACAATTATGAATCCTATCAAAATCTTTTCATTAGCATTATTTGCTTTAGTATTATCGTTAACAAAGAGCTACGCGCAATCCGTCCCAAAAAACTCATTCAAGCTTGATGTAGGTGCAGAAACCATGCTTCCTTTTAATCGCTCCAATCTTGCTTATAAAGAATACAAGTTTGGTGCAGGTGCCTCTGCACGGTTAAATTATGGTATTAGCAATAGTACGGCGCTCACTTTAACATCGGGCTACTACAACTTTTTCGATACAAAGGATTTTAAAAACCTTTACGGTACTGATTTTAAAGTTATCCCGGTGAAAGTTGGTTTTAAAACTTTTGTGTTGCCGCATATTTATGTAAACGCAGAAGCCGGGGTTGCTTTCACCAAAACATACGAGAACAATATCAAGGCCATTTACTCGGGCGGTATTGGCTGGGCATCTGGCGGGCTGGATATTGGTGCTAAGTTTGAAAATTATTCGGGTCAAAATTCCGGTTTTAATACCGTTGGCTTGCGTGTGGCATATGGCTTTAAATTATGACACCAGAAATAAGAAAACAAATAAGAGCAGGGAATTTCACCCTGCTTTTTTTATTACATTAGCTGCCTGTTATTAATCGCTTTTAATGAAGAAACTGATATTGCTTGCCGCTGCATGCCTATTTGCTATGGGGGGCGTTTATGCACAAACACGTACTAAAGAGATCGGGTTTCAATCAGATAACGACTCTTTTCTTGGTCAGGGCTCAGACCGTTACTACACCAATGGTTTTTTTCTCTTTTACCGCAAAGGCCTCAATATTGATACATCCGGTAAAAATAAACCCATAAAGCTGGCTAACGCAGTTTTTGGTTTAGAGTTAGGCCAAAAGTTATTCAACGCACGCTCGGGCAGATTGCCTAACGCAAGCTATGTTGACAGGCCAATAGCCGGGTATACCTACATAGCAGCTTCCCTGAACCTACTCGCTAAAGATGAATCGAACATCAAATTTACCGGCAGGGTGGGCGTTGTTGGTCCGGCGTCGGGTGGTTATCCTATCCAGAAATTCATTCACAACACATTCGGCTTTTATGAGCTGAATACCTGGCAATACCAGATACAAAACGATGTGGAGTTAAACTTAAGCGCTGAGCTTAACAAGTTGCTGGCACGCGCATCATGGATAGACCTTACGGCTTCGGGCTATGCTAATTTAGGTAATGGATTTACAGGCGCAGGTATTGGCCCGCTTATAAGGTTGGGTAATTTTAATCAACTGTTCCAATCGGTAAGTACACAAAGTACAGCCAGCAGTTTCGGTGATAGCCGTTTACTGCATAAGCACGAATTGTTTTTCTACTATAAACCAATGGCAAATCTTGTAGCTTACGATGCCACCATCCAGGGAAGTCTATTCAGAGATCATCCAGTTGCAGGTACTGAGGAGATAACACTCGATAAAAAGCCATTTATCTTCAGCAACCAGTTTGGTGTAAGTTATGCCAGCAGCCGCATCGTGCTTGATTTGGGTGTGGTAGTACAAACCCGCGATACCAAACAAATGGTAAAATCAACCCACCAATGGGGATCGGTAGGGTTGATGTACAGGTTCAATTAATCATCAAAACCACGACGGCGGTCGGCTTTTTTGGCGGACTGCTTCTTTTTATCATCTACGCGGGCCGCTTTTGCGGCCCTGCTCATTTTTGTGGGTTTGCGTGTCTTTCTCTTTTGCAGGGCTTGGGTAAGCAATACTATTAAGCGCTCAACCGCTATTTCTTTATTCAGGAATTGGCTGCGTTCTTCATCGCATATCACCTGCACCAATCCATCTTTGTTGAAACGGGATTGTAATTTCTCGTTCAACAAGAACTTCTCTTCATCAGTAAATAAAGCGGAATCGCCTATAGAAAAAAGCAGCTCAACCTTGGTTGATACCTTGTTAACATTTTGCCCGCCTTTGCCGCCACTGCGCGATGTTTTGTATTGCACTTCGCGCTGAAGGTCTGCTTTATTTAGATTCATGGGGCTAATATAGTGATTGGTTGATTTGTTAATTAGTGATTAGTTGCCTTGCGACGATGGAACTTCTGCAAACTGCCAACCATCTGCTTCAAACTGACTAATAACTGCCCACTGCAAACTATAAACTGCAAACTGAAAACCGTATCTTCGCTGTACAATGAGCAAGAATATTGTAGTGGCCATTGATGGCTATTCGTCATGCGGAAAAAGCACTTTGGCTAAGGCATTGGCTAAAAAGCTGCACTATATTTATGTTGATAGCGGTGCCATGTACCGCGCTGTAGCCCTTTACTTTCTGCGCAATAATGTGGATACCAAGAACCACGAGCAGATAGAGGAAGCATTGAAAAACATCCACCTCAATTTCCACTCTCGCGATTACGAAACACACATCACGCTTAATGATGAGGAAGTGTCTGAAGAGATCCGCCAGATGCCGGTATCTGAGAAGGTAAGCGAGGTATCAGCCTTAAAAGAAGTCCGCCGCGAGATGGTGAAACAACAGCAACGCATGGGGCAATCCAAAAATATTGTCATGGATGGCCGGGATATCGGCACGGCTGTGTTCCCCGATGCATCCCTCAAAATATTTATGACCGCCGACCCGGCAGTACGCGCCAAACGCCGTTACGATGAGATTCACGTCAAGAGCCCTGATGTTACTTTAGAAGAGATCTTCGAGAACATTGCCCACCGCGATTATCAGGATACCACCCGCGCAGAAAGTCCATTGGTACGCGCCCAAGATGCCATAGTTTTGGATAACACTGATTTGACCCCCGAGCAACAGTTGCAGTTTGCGCTGGATAGGGTGGAAGCGATAGCCGGTCATTGAGTTATTTCGCTTCGCTGTCATTGGGTCATTCGCTTTGGCGTCATTGAGTCATTGGACCAATACGATATGTCATTTCGAACGAGCGATAGCGAGGAGAAAACTTCTAAACCAAGCGCTTACGAAAGAAAGGGAGAGCGCATAAGAAATAAAACCATGTCATTTCGAACGAGCGACAGCAAGGAGAAATCTTCCACGCCAAGTGCTTACGTACGAAAGGCAATTAACCATTCACTTCATCATTTAAAAACTTCCAATCAGGATTGGTCGAATTAACTAACGCGTCCTTTTTCTCGCGTCGCCATTTCTTTATTTCTTTTTCACATTCAATAGCGTGTTCAATATTTGAAAAGTGCTCGTAGTGGATTAAATAATGACAATAGTATTTTGCGGTGAATGACTTTCCTGTTCCTTTGTTCTCACGATGTTCAAATAGCCTTCTGCTTAAATCATTGGTAACGCCAATATACAATACCGTCTTATCGTAATTGGTAGTGATGTAGACATAATAGTTATAATTCCACATGGTTACTTATCGCTTGCAGAAGATTTCTCCTCGCTACGCTCGTTCGAAATGACATGTATGACAAGTTATTCGCCTGTAAACTGCACCGCCTTTACACCAAATTTGTTCAAAAAATCAACGCCTTCATCGCTGGCGAGGCCTTTGTACTGGGCGTATGATTTATCAAAAAAAACGTTTTTTATACCGGCAGAGAATATTAGCCTTGCGCATGGCAAACATGGCGACAGGGTAGTGTATAAGGTAGCACCTTCAAGATTAGCCCCGTTTTTAACGGCGTAGAGAATGGCATTTTCTTCGGCGTGCAAGGCAAGGGAGCAACTGCCTTTCGAGTCGCGGGCGCAGCCTGTATCAGGCCATTCCTCATCACAGTTGTGGGTACCTGCAGGCGGGCCATTGTACCCGATAGAAATAATGCGGGTATCCTTGGCTAAAACGGCACCGACCTGTGCCTTAACGCAATGTGAGCGTTGGGCCAGGTCGGTCGCCAGATTCATAAAAATACGTTCGAAACTGGGTTTGTTCATTGAGTCATTGGGTCATTGAGTCATTGTGCCATTGGTCTTTTTATAATGACTCAATGACAGCGAAGCGAGTGACTCAATGACAAAAAATTTAGTGTCCTCCACCTGCTTCAAGGTTATCTACATCAATACCTTGTTTTTTCAAGATAGCGCCTGCTTTAAATGCAAAGAATGCAAGATAAGCAAAACCGATAACCGGGATAATGTATGATTTGTGGATACCAATACCATCAGCCAAAATACCTTGTACCGGCGGGATGACAGAACCGCCAAGGATCATCATGATCAAAAATGCCGAACCCTGGCTGGTGTACTTGCCTAAACCTGTTACCGACAATGAGAAAATAGAAGGCCACATAATTGAGCAGCATAAACCACCTGCGGTGAAAGCGAAGATGGCTACCATACCAGAGGTTACTAAACCGGTAACCATAAATATAGCACCTAAGATGCCGAACAAGGCCAGTGTACGCACCGGTTTTTGGTTGCCAATTAAGAAACCAACTACAAGCAGGGCCACACAAGCTGCGTAAGGATAAAGCATGCTTACGTCTGTACCGCTAATACTATTCACTAACAATACCACGCCAAATGCTACAAACGGAACAACAACGGTTAAGATAAATTTAGTTGTTTTAGAAAGGTTAAAGGCAGCGATGGCACCTGTCCAACGGCCAATCATCAAGCTACCCCAGTATAATGAGATAAAAGGTGCAACCTGGTCTGTAGTGAAGTTGCCAAAAACAGGTGTTTCTAACAATGCACCCATGTTACTTTGAATAGTAACCTCAACACCTACATAAGTGAATATAGCCAACATACCGTAAACCAACTGAGGGTATTGCATAGCACCCCAGCCGCTTTCTTTACTTTTACCGGCTGCCGAAGCTGAACCAATAAGCGTAAGCAAAATAATTGCAAGCGCTGCGTAAACAAGGTATGATTTTTCAATTCCTGTTGCTTGTGCGATAGGCGTTGCAGCCAAGATAAGCAGGAAGGCAATAAAGATAATACCCAGTGGTTTGTTAGCTTTATTACTTGGTTCTATTTTCTCATCGCTGGTTACGCTTGGTAGTTTAGAGATCCAAAAGAATGCAGCTACGGCCAAAAATAAGCCTGCCAATATCATGTACAAGGTGTTTACCGATGATATTTTTACTTCAGATGCAGGGATCTTTGCTGATGCAGAACCGAATAGTACGAAACCTACAATAACAGGCCCCCAAATACTACCAAAGTTGTTTACACCACCCGCAAAGTTCAAGCGGTGTGTGCCGGTCTCGGGGCTGCCAAGAGCTACCACAAAAGGATTTGCAGCAGTTTGCTGCAACGAGAAACCTAACGCGATAACAAAGAAGGTAAACAATATAAATGCAAACGAACCTGAGTTAATGGCCGGGATCATGATCAGGGCACCAACGGCAGAGATCAACAAGCCATAAAAGATACCATTTTTATAACCTATCTTATTAAGGATATCAACTTTAGTAGCCGCAGACGCAAAATACAATATCAGTGAGCCGATGAAGTATCCGCCGTAAAATGTAAAGTCGATCAATTGCGACTCGAATTGAGTTAAACTAAAATGTGCTTTACAAAATGGGATGAAAATACCGTTAGAGGCTGCTAAAAAGCCCCAAAAGAAAAACACAGTAATAATGGTGTATAGTGCCGAACCATTACTCTTAGAGTTGTCTTGTGCCATTGTTCAATATCAGGTGTTTGTTAAATTGGTTAAATTAAAGTTCTAAACATAATTATTTTTTGGTTTCTGTGGTTAAAATTTTCAAAATATAAATCCCAAAGGCACTTTTGTTGTTAAACAGATTAAAAGTCGCATATTAGTGTCCTGATTTTTTCAGTCAGGCATTAGGGACATAAGCCTAAATAATGATAGACGCTATTATTTCGGGGATTGGTTTTGGATTAGTGCTTACGTTTCTCACAGGCCCCGTATTTTTCGCTTTAATAAAAACCAGTATTGATAAAGGCTTCCATGCCGGTGTTGCTTTGGCGCTGGGTGTTGTTTGCAGCGATATGGTTTTTGTTGGTGCCATCCTCTTCGGTTCGCAATATTTCGATTTTACTGCCCACGATAAAACGTATGCAGGTATCATTGGCAGCATCATATTATTCTCCATAGGTATCTACTACATTTTCAAGAAATCCGATGTTAATTATAAAAATACTGTGCCTGCCAAAGTGAACAAAGCCGGTTATTTTTTCAAAGGATTTTTGATGTGCATATTTAACCCAACCATCCTTTTCCACTGGACGGTGGTTATCGGCGTTGCCAGTACAGCCTATCACGAGGGCGTGCATAATCGCTCACTAAAAATTGCGGTGATGTTCCTTACGGTGCTTATCGTTCAATTTGGATTGGATACGGTAAAAGCCTTTTACGCCAACAAACTCCGCGAAAAGATCTCGCCCAAGGTTGTTCACCGGTTAAACGAGGTAGCCGGTGGCGCACTCATTATCGCTGCTTTGGTTTTACTGGATAGATTGGTTACGCATATTTTCTTTTCGGCGCACCCGGCGTAGGAAAAGAGAGTCAGGACTATTAGAATCAAGAATCAAGACAAAGTATGACCTCCAATTTGTCATTTTTTAAGCGAGGGCGAATAATCCATTAATAATAATATGTCATTGCGAGGAGCGAAAGCGACGTGGCAATCTCATAGGCAACAGCGCGTGTTTGTCCTGTGAGGTTGCCACGCTATCGCTCGCAATGACATGATTATAAAGAATGGGATTAAACAAAAAAGCCCCGCATTAGCGAGGCTTTTAATATCAAATGGTAATTGCTTAGTGCAATATCAAAGTCTGTTTTCTGTCTGGCCCTACTGATAGGTATTTAACCGGCACCTCAAGTTCTTTTTCAAGATAATCAATGTAAGCTTGCAGTTTGGCAGGGATCTCACTTAACTCGGTGATACCGGTCAGGTCTTCGTTCCAGCCGTCAATTTCTTTCCAAACCGGCTCTGCTTCAACCGAACAGATGTCGTAAGGCATATAGTCGATAGTTTCGCCTAAGTAGTTGTAGTGGGTGCATGCGTAGATCTTATCGAAACCGCTCAATACATCAGCCTTGGTCATCACCAGTTGGGTAACGCCGTTAAGCATGATAGCGTATTTAAGCGCCGGAAGATCGATCCAACCGGTACGGCGTGGGCGACCAGTAGTAGCGCCAAACTCGTGACCAATTTTGCGTAGCTCTTCGCCGGTCTCGTTGTGTAACTCAGTAGGGAAGGGGCCGCCGCCAACGCGGGTACAGTAGGCTTTAAAAATACCTATAACATCACCAATTTTATTTGGGGCGATACCCAAACCGGTACAGGCACCTGCAGTAGTGGTGTTTGATGAAGTAACAAAAGGGTATGAGCCAAAGTCGATATCCAACATAGTGCCCTGTGCGCCTTCTGCCAGTACTTTTTTACCTTCTTTGATATAGTTGTTTACCAATTGCTCTGAATCAACCAGTTCAAATTTCTTGATCAGTTCAATAGCCTCAAAAAATGCTGCTTCACGCTCGCTGAAATCAGCTACCTCGCCATAAAGCGATTGCAGCATTGATGTATGCTTGTCAACCAGTTTCTGGTATTTACCTTTAAAATCAGGTAGGGTGATATCACCAATGCGTAAACCGTTACGGCCGGTTTTATCCATGTAAGTAGGGCCAATACCTTTTAAGGTCGATCCTATTTTACCATCGCCCATTTTCTTTTCAGAGGCAGCATCAAGCAGTTGGTGGGTTGGTAAAATAAGATGTGCTTTTTTACCGATAACCAGGTTGCCTTTAGCCAACAGGTCATGGCCGGCATCTTTAAGCTTATCTAACTCTTTTTTAAGGGTGATAGGGTCTATCACCACGCCATTGCCAATAAGGTTAAGCGTATTATCGAAAAATATACCCGAAGGGATGGTGTTCAGTACAAACTTTTTACCTTCAAACTCAAGCGTGTGGCCTGCGTTTGGTCCGCCCTGGAAACGGGCAATAAGGTCATAGCCTTTACTTAGTACGTCAACAATTTTTCCTTTACCTTCGTCGCCCCACTGGAGGCCCAATAATACGTCAACAGCCATTAATTAAATATTAGAAATAAGCTTAAAAAAGAATTGAAAATAGGTTTATGATACCTTACGGTCGCAAATGCCGCCATCGCGTAGCTTGGTGCAGTTGCCGTAAAGGTTCAGTGAGTGGTGTTTGATATCGAATTTAAGAATATCGCCCATCATACTTTGTATCTGCTGGATGCGTGGGTCGCAAAACTCAACCACTTTACCGCAATCGATACAGATAATGTGATCATGCTGCTTGTAGCCGTATGATTTTTCAAACTGCGCCATGTTTTTGCCAAACTGATGCTTGGTAACCAGGTCGCATGATACTAAAAGTTCCAGGGTGTTATAAACAGTAGCACGGCTAACGCGGTACTTCTTGTTCTTCATGTGGATGTAAAGCGATTCCACATCAAAATGATCGTTTCTTGAATAGATCTCTTCGAGTATGGCGAAACGCTCAGGTGTTTTTCTGAGGCTCTTATTTTCGAGGTAAGCCTCAAAAATCTTCTTCACCATAGCAATGGTTTCCTGTACAGGCATAATGTTAAATTAACAATGCAAAGGTATAATAAAAATATAAAACTGAGTCAAGAATCAGGAAGTCAGGAGTCAGGAAATTAAATTATCAGAATCAAGAATCAAGAAGTCAGGAATCAGGAAGAAATCCCGTCTCTTGATTCCTG
>JAESTD010000252.1 GCA_016763755.1 Mucilaginibacter sp. | reverse complement strand
TAGCAATAACGATATGTTAAATAATGTTAAATAAGATAATTTTGATAAGAAGCGCTTAACACTACTATTTTCGTAATGCTTATTTTTACTTTAACGATAATTTTCGTCGCTAAAAATCATGAAAATCCCTAACAATAGTCACAAACTCGTTACGGGCAATCAGCTTTTAAAAACTTTATTATTTTTTTTAAAAAGTACGGCACACAAAATGAAGATAGTGTTAACGAAGTATTAAGTTGGACAGGGCCAAATCCCGTCAAAACGACATTTAATTGTACTAAATACACCAAGCCCTTTTTTATCTTCCGTAAAAACTTTGTATAAACAAAAACAGCTTCTGCATAATGCAAAAGCTGTTTTATTGACAGTTTATATAAAATATATATAATCTATTTAAGCCATTTTACGGCAACTTTTTGAGTAACGTTTGAATTTGTTCCAACCTCTATTATAAACTTACCGGGCTCCCAGTCGTACTTAAGATCGCTGTTGAAAAACTTCAGTTTATCAGGTGTTATACTAAAGCTAACTTCTTTCGATTCGCCTGCTTTTAAAGAGATCTTTTTGAAGTCTTTTAATTCTTTTACCGGCCTGCTGATGCTGGCCTCGGGATCACCTATGTATAATTGTATAGTTTCTTCGCCGGCGTATTTGCCGGTGTTGCTCACGTTAACCGTGGCGGTAAGCGTTTCGTTACTTTTTAAGTTGGTTTTGCTCAGTTTTAAATTACTGTACTGAAACGTGGTATAGCTTAATCCATGGCCGAACGGGTAAAGTGGCGAATTATCTATATCTAAATAATTGGATTTAAATTTAGTAGGCCCATCGGTATAGGGGCGACCTGTGTTTAAGTGATTATAATATATAGGTATCTGACCAACGCTACGCGGGAATGTGGTAGTTAATTTACCCGACGGATTGTAATTGCCGAATAACACATTAGCAATCGCATTGCCGGCTTCGGTACCCGGCGCCCACACATCTAATATAGCTGTAGCATTATCATTTTCCCATTGTAAAGTAAGCGGGCGGCCATTAAACAACACCAATACCATGGGCTTGCCTAACTTAGCCAGCTCCTTAAGCATTTTTTGTTGGCTCTCAGGCACACCAATATCAGAACGGCTTGACGACTCACCGCTCATACTTTGCGATTCGCCAACTACCGCTACAATAACATCTGATTTTTTTGCTGCGTCAACCGCATCTTCGATCATATCGGCAGGAGATTCTTTATCCAGGCTCACCATACCCGGGCCAAAGTTCAGCCTCTTAATAAAGGTAGTATCATCGGTAATATTGCTTCCTTTAGCGTAATTGATCTTCACATTGTCGCCTACAACACGTTTAATACCTTCCATCACGCTAACAGATTTTTCCCATTCGCCGCCGATAACCCATGTACCTAACATATCCCTTTTATTATCAGCCAACGGGCCAACCAATGCTATACTACCACCTGTTTTCTTTAATGGTAACACTTGAGCATCGTTTTTAAGGAGCACAAATGAATGTTCAGCAACGATACGGGCAGCAGCGCGGTTAGCATCTGTCATGATCTCTGTTTTCTCACGTTCGGCATTAAGTGATTTGTACGGGTTATCAAACAAACCCAATTTATACTTAGCTTCTAATACTAAACGGCATGCCCTGTCAATATCGGCAATGCTGACCTTTTTCTGTTGAAGTGAAGTTTTCAGCGTTTTTAAATACCCCTCGCCTACCATATCCATATCAAGGCCGGCGTTTATTGCACGGGCAGATACGGTTTGCAGATCGCCGAGGCCGTGGTTAACTACCTCGTTAAGCGAAGTATAATCTGACACTACAAAACCTTTAAAGCCCCATTGTTTACGTAGCAGATCAGTAAGCAACCATTTGTTAACGGTTGATGGAACACCATCCACTACGTTGAACGAACTCATGATACTACCCGCACCTGCATCCAGCGCAGTTTTATAAGGCGGCAGGTAATAATTGTACATAGCAAGGCGGCTCATATCTACCGTATTATATTCGCGACCGGCTTCGGCACCGCCGTAAAGGGCAAAGTGTTTTACACAGGCCATCACTGCATCTGCATTTTTTAAACTTGTGCCCTGGTAACCGCGCACCATTGCAGTGGCAATGCGCCCACCCAGATATGGATCTTCGCCGCTACCTTCTGATATACGGCCCCAGCGGGCATCGCGGGCAATATCAACCATGGGCGAGAAAACCCAGTTTAAACCTTCGGCAGTTGCTTCTTTGGCTGCTATGCGGGCAGATTGCTTGATCAGATCAAGATCCCATGTAGCAGACATACCTAAAGGTATAGGGAATATGGTACGATGACCATGGATAACATCCAAGCCAAATATCAAAGGTATATGCAGGCGTGAACCTTTAACTGCGGCTTCCTGCATTTTGCGCACCTCTGCAGTGCCATACAAACCGAAGATACCACCGATAGATCCGTTCTTAACGCCGTCGCCAATGCCGCTGTTGGTTACCGAGCCGGTGATAGCCATGCCACCCGTTACCAGGTTAAGCTGACCGATCTTTTCATCAATAGTCATCTTTTTCATCAGTCCGCTTACAAAGGCGTTCATCTTGGCGGCTTCGGCAGATGTTTGGGCTTTTACAACAACACTATTAACACTAAAAAATAGTATAGCGCTGGCACAAACAACACTTTTAGAGGTAAAGAATTTTTTCATTTAAAAACAGTTTTGATACGCTAAAAGCCAACATTATTAAAATGTTAACCTATCTTTATTAAATAACTGTAAAACTTATTAACTATAATTGGCATTGTAAATTACGCCAAACGAAGGTGTAATTGGTACACAATTGTAAATATTAAAATTAAACATTCAAAGTTTTTTATCTATAATACCCCATCATGTTAACAAAACAGGAGCTGGACGAACATTGGGCACAGGCACGCGAGATATATTTAAATCATATATCTATAGATTGCGTTGTATTTGGTTTTCATGAAGGTCAGTTAAAGGTGCTGATGCTGAAGAGCAATAACGAAGAGGCCTGGTACCTTCCGGGCGGGTTTGTTTTGAATGAGGAACCTATTGAGCAGGCGGCTAACCGCATATTAAAAGAACGCACAGGAATTGATGAAGTATTTTTGCGTCAGTTTCATGTATTTGGCGATCCTAACCGTACTAAATTCCACAACGAGGCTTACAAGGAGAACGCATTTTTTAACCAGCGTTTTATATCGATAGGGTATTACGCATTGGTTGATTTTGTAGATGTAAAACCCATGCCTGATGCTTTTTCTGAAATTTGCACCTGGCGCGATCTTAATGACCTGCCTACCTTTCAGTTAGATCATGAGCATATTTTCCGTACAGCACTGGATACTTTGAGGCTTCAGTTAAATTACCAGCCTATAGGTTATAACCTGATGCCGCAGGAGTTTACAATGCCTGAACTGCAGAAGCTATACGAAACCATATTGGACAAGAAACTCGACCGCCGCAATTTTCAGCGCCGCATATTGGCGTTCGGCATTCTGGATAAGCTGGAGCAAACCCGTAAAGGCGGCGCGCATAAGGCTCCGTATCTGTACTCGTTTAACCTTGAGAACTACCAGGCCGCACTTACCGAGGGCCTGCAGGGCGGTTGGTAAATTAGGCCATTCGGGCTTTTTTAGCTATCTTAAGCCCGTTTGCTAACCTAATTTCTGCTATGAAACTCAAAAACATCCTGGTTGATACGATTTTACTTGTTTGCGGTATTTTCTCCGCAGGTTTCGGCCTTAAAGGATTCTTGTTGTCCAGTCATTTTATTGACGGCGGGGTTACCGGCATTTCCATGCTGATGGCAGATATTACAAAAACACCTTTATCAGTACTTATCTTCATTATCAATATTCCTTTCCTGATACTGGGCTATCGCAAGCTGGGATTAAAATTTGCCGTTAAAAGCGCTCTGGCTATCGCCGGCCTTTCGCTTTGTCTTGCTTTTTTTCACTTCCCAGATGTTACGCACGATAAACTGTTAACTGCCGTTTTTGGCGGGGTGTTTATAGGTGCAGGTATAGGCATGGCTATTCGTGGTGGTGCCGTATTAGATGGTACAGAGATAGCCGCCCTGCTGGTAAGCAAGCGTGCGCAGGTAGTACGCGTGAGCGACGTTATACTGATGCTCAACGTATTGATATTCCTGGTGGCGGTATTTACACTTGGTGTCGAGTCGGGTTTATACTCTATCCTCACCTATCTGTCGGCTTCAAAAATGATCGATTTTATATTGAACGGCCTGGAACAGTACACCGGTATGACAGTAGTATCCGCCAAAGGCGAAGAGATTCGCGTTGCCATTACCCAAAGCCTGGGCCGTGGCGTTACTGTTTACCAGGGCAAAAGCGGCTATGGTAAGGACGGGCACATCAACTCACCCCGCGAGATCATATTCACCGTTGCAACCCGCCTCGAGGTTCCGCTACTTAAACGCGAGATCCTGAAGATAGACCCTGCTGCCTTTATCGTACAAACCAGTGTAGATGATACTACAGGTGGGTTGTTGAAGCGGAAGAGCGGGCACTAAGTCGGAAGCCCCCCAGCCCCCTAAAGGGGGAGTAGGATTTTCTTTCACGGCGTGGCCCTAATCAGGAATTTAAAACAATAGCTCTTTTAATTGTTTTAAAAAAGCTCCCCCTTCAGGGGATTGGGGGGTTAAATCATTCCGTACATGCCCGAAGGCCCAAGTATCCTCATCCTGAAAGAAAAAGTACAGCCGTTTAAAGGCAAAACCGTTGTTGAGGCTACCTGCAACAATAAAACGCTGAATGTTTCTTTGCTGATCGACAAACCGATTACCGATTTTAAAAGCTGGGGCAAGCATTTCCTGATCTGCTTCCCCGATTTTACGGTGCGCATCCACATGATGATGTTTGGCACTTATCGCATCAACTCGCACACTAAAAAGCCGCCGCGTTTAGGCCTGCGGTTTAGCGATGATACGGAGCTCAACTTTTACGCCTGTCAGCTGCAACTCATTACCGAACCGCTTGATGATGTTTATGATTGGCAAGCAGATATCATGAGTGATAAATGGAATAGCAAAAAAGCCATCAAAAAAATGAAAGCCGAGCCTGAACTGATGGTCTGCGATGCTCTGATGGACCAGCAAATTTTCTCGGGCGTGGGCAACATCATCAAGAACGAAGCGCTCTTTAAAACCCGTATCCATCCTGAAAGCTTAGTGGCAGCTCTGACATCCAAAAAGCGTAACCAGATGATAAACGAGGCTGTAAAATATGCCTTTCAATTTTTAGAGCAGAAAAATGCCGGCACTTTAAAGAAAAACTGGCAAGCCTACCATAAAAAGGAATGCCCGCGAGATCATGTACCCTTTATCCGCAAAGACACCGGCAAATCGCACCGGACAAGCTTTTACTGCGAGGTTTGTATGAAGTTGTATGAGTAAAAAAATTAATAAAAATTGTCATTTCGAGCGAGCATAAGGGCGGGCCTGTGCATCGGGGCGACGAGAAATCTTCTACGCGCGATACTTACGGAGCAGAAGATTTCTCCTCGCTGTCGCTCGTTCGAAATGACACTTTGTTTTTATTGCTCAAAATGACAGAACCCTACCCCAACCATTTCCCAAACTCATAAAACTTGCTGATCTTGATACCAACCTT
>JAESTD010000251.1 GCA_016763755.1 Mucilaginibacter sp. | reverse complement strand
TTATTGGTTGATAAAAACTTCAGCCTTAAATTAGCTGGTCACACAGATAATACAGGTTCTAAAGACTTAAACATGCGTTTATCTAAAGACCGCGCAGAAGCTATTAAAACCTACTTAGTAGAAAAAGGTGCTAACGCATCACGTATCGAAGCTACCGGTTACGGTCAGCTACAACCAATTGCTTCTAACAAAACAGCAGCAGGTCGTCAGCAAAACCGCCGTGTAGAGTTCACGCTGTATTAATCAAATCCATAAATGTGTACCGGCCCTTCTTTGCAGAAGGGCGTAATTCAACAACATGAAAAAAATCTTTATCATCGGCCTGCTTGCTATGTTCTCGCATGCCTTTCATGCCAACGCACAGATACAACAAGGCAATGTGATGGTTGGCGGATCCTTTTCCGACATCAGCCTTGGCTTAGACCATTCCAAAGTATTCAGTTTGAACCTGACACCGAAGGCGGCCTGGTTCATCAAAGACAATGTAGCTTTGGGAGCTTATGTTAACCTCGGGATCCAAACCGCTAAAGAATCGTCTACGACCTTTAAATATGGTGTGGGCGGGCTTGGTCGTTATTATACCGGAAAGGACATGGAGATCGTTAAACACGGCAGGTTCTTCGGGGAAGCAACAGCAGGATTGGGTGGTATCAACGTCAGTAACGGCGGCGGTAACACGAATGGGCTTGACTTCAGCTTCGGTCCCGGCTTCTCCTATTTTATAACGCCAAACATCGGTCTGGAGACCTTGCTTAAATACAACGGGGTAGGTGGTTTTGGCAACGCCGGTTACCAAAGTACACTAGGGCTGTCTTTCGGGTTCCAGATCTATTTACCCGGCAAAAGAACGCTGGACAAAGTAAAATCTGACGTACAATAAATGTTCATCCATAACTAACTCTGGTGGATTCCGGGCTTAGTTTCATAACCATCGTCTTCAAGACGCGAAAATTCATTATAGTACGCTCGATCACAGGTTGAGCGCTATTTTTTTTGCGGCACGAACAGTTCCTAATCAGGAAATTAAAAATTCATGGTGACCGGCGCGTTGATCGGTATTGTGTCAGCGATTATGATCGGACTCCCGGTGGGTAATTGTTGAAAGATCCCGGTAACCCTATACACCAAATATACAAGCGCATCTCAGCTACTACCTTAAGACCGGCATCAGCCTATTGGCCAGGGGCTTTAACGAAACAAAATAGTTTTTACTCAAAATATGCATTAGACCTATTGGTGTAGAGGTACAAACGATAGCATTTAATTGTATTGGAGTCCTATTAGGTAAACGGCGAATCTTTCCGTATTTTTGTCGGCAAACGCTGATATATTTATTTTTTTAGCCGGCCCTTTGAGTTAGCCCTATCCCATGATCAGCACTTAAGTTATATGGCTGATCACAAAAATTACGATTCCGAATTCTGCGGGAACCTCCCGCTTAATCAGATAAACGTTATCCAGGATTACGGATATTTGTTAGCATTAAAATTACCGGGTCTTGAGATCATACAGGTAAGCACTAATCTTCCCGGGATGCTTGGTTCGGACCTGCATGACTTGATTGATAAACCCTTGCAGCAGGTTTTAGATCCTAAAGAGATTTCCAAATTAGAAGACCGGTTATCTCGCAGCATTCCGACAAAAGCGCCATTGACTATCCATGTTAATGATCAGGTAATGGATCTCCTCGTCCATCACCGCAAAGACCATGTAATCCTGGAGCTGGAGCGAAAAATAAATGACGACAGGATCTTTAACTCTGTTTTTGAAGAGATACGTTTTGCGATCGATCATATCGAGCAATGTCAGAGCATCGAGGAGACCACCAAAGTGGCTGTTTCCGAGATCAGAAAAATTACCGGATTTGATGGAGTTATGATGTACCAGTTTGATCAGGATTGGAACGGTACGGTAGTGGCTGAGGAAAAGGCAGCAGGTATGGATAATTATTTGGGTTTGACATTTCCCGCGTCTGATGTACCAAAACAAGCCAGGGAACTCTACTTGAAAAATCCGTACCGATTGATCCCGGACAGGAATTATCAGGCGATCCGCTTACACCCGGTTGTCAACCCGGTCACCAGGTCTTTCACTGATCTTTCGACTTGCAATATTCGCGGCGTGGCAGGCGTGCATCTGGAATACCTGGAAAACATGAACGTTACCGCATCGATGTCCATCCGGGTCATCCATCATGGGAAATTATGGGGGTTGATCGCTTGTCACCACCAGACCAAAAAATATTTAAGCTTGGAAAAATGCTCTGTTTGCGATCTTTTTTCATCGGCCATATCAGCAAAGATCGAATCACTGATCCATTTGCAAGGG
The DNA here is from genome assembly GCA_016763755.1 of Mucilaginibacter sp. Lineage (GTDB taxonomy): Bacteria > Bacteroidota > Bacteroidia > Sphingobacteriales > Sphingobacteriaceae > Mucilaginibacter. The sequence goes on along the minus strand of JAESTD010000251.1, from coordinate 4,093 downwards.
GCGGAGATCGAAACCATATTACAAAAGGATCAGACAGCATTGATCACACAGGTATACAGCAAGGATGATCTGATCGCTGGCCTGATCGGTGACGATAACCTTAATATAGCGACTTTATTTTCGGCGGACAGTGCTGTCCTTATCAATGATGACAAGTTGTATTGGCAGGGTTCCCCCTTCAACGAGGATTTCCTTCATGATCTTGTCCTATGGCTGCAGACCCAAAATGAAAATAAACTGTTTTATTCGGACAGATTGCCCTTGCTGTTTGAAGAAGCCAAAGCCTTTGCTGAAGATGCATGCGGGATAATTGCGTTTCCGATCGATGCCGAGCGTGGTGATTACGCGATCTGTTTCAGGAAAGAGTATAAAAAAGAAATCAGTTGGGGTGGCGATCCGAATCAAGCGATCAACTTCGAACCAGACGGAAAAAAATACCACCCGAGGAATTCATTCCGACTTTGGGAAGAGACGATCCATTATACTTCAAAACCATGGCGTAACGAGGAATTGGCGGTTGCCGACGCTATGCGTGCATTTATTTATGAATACCAAACACGGAAAAAAATATTTTGACAACGAACCGATCACTCATAGTCGATACGTATCCAACAACTGAACGTTTCATTGTCGTACTCGGCGCCTCAGCCGGAGGACTTGAAGCCATTCATGATTTTTTCGATCACATGCCTGCTAATACGGGGTTCACCTTTGTGGTCATTCAGCATTTATCTCCTGACCATAAAAGCCTGCTGGTAGAACTTGTCGGGAAGCATACGCATATGAAAGTCATGGAAGCCGTAAATGGTACGTTGTTAGAAAAAAACTGTGTGTATATTATTCCGTCGAAAAAAATGATGACGATACGTCATCGAAAACTCCGGCTTGAAGATAAAATCAAAGACCGTTCACCTAATACGGCGATCGATACTTTCCTGGTCACGTTGGCCAATGATGTCAAAGATAAAGCGATCGCTATTATTTTATCTGGTACAGGCACAGATGGAAGCAAGGGCATAGAAGCGATCAAACAGCGGGGCGGATTGGTCATCGTCCAAGATCCCGCCACAGCCAAATTTGATGCTATGCCAAGAAGTGCCATAGAATCCGGAAACACGGATTTTGTTCTTGCGCCTTCTAAAATGAAAGCAGAGATCTATAATTATGTCAAGCAGCTATCGATGTCTGGCCTGGAAAAAGAACTGGATAATGACGAGCATTTGAACGAGATCTTCCATTTGGTATCGCAAAAAACCGGTCATGACTTTAATCTCTATAAAACGCCGACCATTTTAAGGCGTATAGCCCGTCGGATCGCGGTCGTCGAAGTGCCGGACCTTCCCGGCTATTTAACTTATATAAAGTCCAACCCTGACGAAAGCAGTATGCTTTCCAAAGAGTTTTTGATCGGCGTTACTAAGTTCTTTAGAGATCAGGCTGCTTTCGACGAGGTCAGAAACCACATCATCCCCGAAATTATCCGTTCGAAGAACGACGGCGAAACCATCAAAATCTGGGTTTGCGCGTGCAGCACCGGAGAGGAAGCTTATTCGTTGGCGATCAATTTTCATGAACAAATATTGGTTTCAGGAAAAGATCTAGACCTGAAAGTCTTCGCAACAGATCTTGATGAAGGCAGTATAAAGATCGCTTCTAAAAATCACTATCCTGCGACGGCTGTTAGGGACATTAACGCCGGCACGCTTCAAAAATATTTCACCAAAAATTCAGACGGCACCTTTTCCATTAACCAGGATATTCGTAAAAAAGTAGTTTTCGCAGCACATAACGTCATTAAATCGCCACCATTCATCAAGAATGATATGATCTCCTGTCGGAATATGCTCATTTACATGAACGCGGTTTTGCAGCAAAAGGTCTTGTCAACTTTTCATTACTCCCTTTGCCCGAGCGGATTTTTGTTTTTAGGACAAAGTGAGAATGCCTCAAGTCTGAAAGATGGACTCGTCGAGATAAGTAATAAGTTTAAGCTTTATCAAAGAAACGGTAATATTAAGTACGAATTGCCAAAAGGCCATACGACATCATCTTTGACGCCTCAGGCCAGGCCGGGTACACCCGTTAAAGAAACGCAGGTCCAAAATACATTTGAACAGGAATTGCTAAGATTGCTGACCGGAAGATTGGCTTATGTAGGCGTTTTCATCGATAAAAATTTTACTATCAGAGAAACACTGGGAGATTTTACAAAATATTTGTCGCTTCCTCAGAAAAGGCTCGAACTTAACTTGTTGAACATGGTCAGCCGCGAGGTCTCTATCTTGCTGAGTACCACCGTACGCAAATCATGGAAAGACAACGAGATAAAATCTTTTACCGGCATCAACGATGATCAGGATGCTGACGGTAAATAGCTGCAATTTACCGTCAAACCACCTGACGAACTTTCGCCGAATGGCTACACACTTATATTATTTAGTGAAATAAATCCTGAGATCCAGATAAAGGCGGTTCGTAATGAAGATCTCGACCAGTTAAATACGCGCGACGAGTATTTGATGGAAATGGAGAGTACCCTTTCTGAAACGAAAGCAAACCTGCAGCTTGCACTGGAAGAAATGGAGACCACCAATGAGGAATTACAATCCTCCAATGAGGAGCTCATGTCCGCAAACGAGGAGTTACAATCGGGTAATGAAGAATTACAATCCCTGAACGAAGAATTGCATACGCTGAACGCTGAGCACCAGCAAAAGATCAGGGAATTAGTGGAGCTAAATGAAGACCTGGATAATTACTTCCGCAGTACCAATATCGGACAGATCTTTATCGATGCCAATCTGCTCATTCGCAAATTCAATCCCGCAGCTTTGAGCATGGTCAATTTGATCGAATCAGATGTCGGAAGGCCGATCAATCACATCTCCAACAACATTAATTACCCGGATCTGAACAACGACATCCATTCCGTGCTAGCTTCAAATACAGTAATCGAAAAAGAGATCGGACTGAATAACGGATCTAGTCACCTCATGCGCGTTATGCCTTATTTAAAGCATGGCGGTAAGATTGACGGGGTGGTGATATCTTTTATAGACATCACCACGATCACAAAATTAAATAACATGGTTTCCGGCGTGTTCAACGCAAGCGCTTCAGGAATTATGGCTTTCCAGGAAGTTTATTTAAAGCCTAATCAACCTGCAATTTACCGGTGTATCGCGTATAACGAGGCTGCCGGGGCCTTGTTTCATGGATCTGATGTGGAGCTACAAGACCAGCCTTTACTGTCAGCCCTTCCACAGTTCACCGAATTAAATTTAGCGGAGAATATTGAAAAGATCCTAATTAACGACCAGCCCTACCAAACAGAGCTGCAACTGGTTCAGCCCAAATGGCATTACGTGATCATCGGTAAAATGGCCGGTGGCTTTGTGATCAGTTTGACAGACATCACCAAAAGGAAAGTTGCTGAGCAGAAACTGAAAGGTAATTATAACGAATTGATCAGGACCCGCGAAAGTTTACGCTTACTAAACCAGGATCTGGAGACCAAGGTCGCCGAACGCACCAAGGCACTCAGCGAAAGCGAGGAACGCTTCAAATTCGTTTCAGAAGCTACAAATGATACCATTTGGGATTGGAACCTGGTCACGAATGATATGTGGCGCAGCGATAACTTCAAAACGATGTTCGGCTATGAGCTGAATGCCCGGACCAACACCATCAACTTCTGGTTGGATTGCATCCACCCGGATGACAGGCAAAGGGTTGAATCATCGGTCTTTCAAGCTATTGATAACGGTGAGGACCGGTGGTCATCAGAGTACCGTTTTAAAAAAGCTGATGAGAATTACGCGATGATACTTGACCGGGCAAGCATTCTAAAAGATCAAACGGATATGCCTCATCGCCTTGTGGGATCGGTGATCGATATTACCCGGCTGAACGATGCGGAGAAAAAGTTGAGTAGCAGTGAACGGAAATTTGCCAAAGTATTTGATTCCAATATGATTGGTATGCTGTTCTCAACTTTTGAAGGTAAGATCAATGAAGCAAACGACGCTTTCTTAAAAATGCTGGGATATGTACGGAAAGATCTGGAAGACGGCATATTAGACTGGAAAAATAT
>JAESTD010000250.1 GCA_016763755.1 Mucilaginibacter sp. | reverse complement strand
TTTAAACAGTTATTGATGGTAAGCGGTTTCGACCGTTATTTTCAGATCGTGAAATGCTTTAGGGATGAGGACTTACGTGCTGACCGCCAGCCGGAGTTTACCCAGATAGACTGTGAGCTATCATTTGTTACGCAAGAAGATATTCTTAACATATTTGAAGGCCTTACCCGCCATCTGTTCCGCACAGTGAAAGGTGTGGAGCTGGATGAGTTCCCAAGGATGCAGTATGCTGATGCCGCCCGTTTATACGGCTCTGATAAGCCTGATACCCGCTTTGGGATGCAGTTTGTTGAACTGAACGATATTGTTAAAGGCAAAGGCTTTGGCGTTTTTGATAACGCCGAACTGGTTGTAGGTATCAACGCAAAAGGCTGCGCTGCTTATACCCGCAAGCAATTAGATGAACTTACCGACTTTGTAAAACGCCCACAAATTGGCGCTACCGGTTTGATCTACGCCCGCCATAATGACGATGGTACCATCAAATCATCGGTTGATAAATTCTTTAACGAAGAAGAGTTAGCTAAATGGTCTGCCGCTTTCGAGACCGAAAAAGGCGACCTGATCCTGATACTTGCCGGCCCAACTGATAGAGTACGCAAGCAATTGAACGAGCTTCGCCTGGAGATGGGCGGCCGTTTGGGCTTACGCGATAAGAATAAATTCTCGCCACTATGGGTGGTTGATTTCCCACTATTAGAGTGGGATGAAGAAAGCGAGCGTTACCACGCTATGCACCACCCCTTCACCTCGCCAAAACCAGAGGATATTGCCCTATTAGATACCAAACCGGGCGAGGTACGTGCCAACGCGTATGACCTGGTGATCAACGGCACCGAAATTGGTGGTGGCTCTATCCGTATTCACGATCGTGAACTGCAATCGCTGATGTTTAAACACCTTGGTTTCTCTAAAGAGGAAGCACAGAAGCAATTCGGCTTTTTAATGGATGCCTTTGAATACGGTGCGCCGCCGCATGGTGGTATTGCATTTGGTTTTGACAGGCTTGCTTCTATCTTCGCTGGTCTGGATTCTATCCGCGATGTTATTGCGTTCCCTAAAAACAACTCGGGCCGCGATATCATGATCGATTCACCTTCAACCATTGCTGGTGCGCAGATGACCGAATTAAAGATCAAATCAACTGTATCGCCGGAGTAATTTTCTGCGTTAATCATTACATGAAAAAACACCTACTGATCCTAAGCTTATTTTTAGCTGTATTTGCTTCTTGTTCTAAAAACGAGGATAGTTTTGACGCGGCGGCACAGGCTGCAAAAGATGAGGTAGATATCCAGGCTTATATAAAGGCTAACCCAAGTATAAACATTACTAAAGATGCTAACGGTGTTTATTACCAGGTATTAACTGAAGGAACAGGCACAGCGCCAACCTTAACCAGCACGGTAAGCGTAAACTACGTCGGCAAGTTGCTTAGCGGCACTCAGTTTGATGCAGGTACAGGTACAACATTTCCGTTAGCTAATGTAATTAAAGGGTGGCAATATGGTTTAACACATGTAAAAGCCGGCGGCCGTATATTCCTGATCGTCCCATCGGGTTTAGCTTATGGTAACAGATCGCCGGGCGCAGGCATACCGGCCAACTCGGTGTTAACGTTTACAATAGACCTTTTAACAGTAAAATAAAAGTCATTCGATATTGAAAAAGCCGGTTGCTCTTCAGCAACCGGCTTTTTTAGCCTTTCCCTAAACCTCTCTCCGAGGGAGAGGGGCTTAAGAATAATTTAAAAAGTTGTCATTTCGAGCGAGCAACAGCGAGGAGAAATCTTGTTACTCTGTAGGTTAAAACTTTCGCAATAACAAGATTTCTCTCTATCGTTCGAAATGACAATAATGGCGTGACTACTTCCTTTCACACCCCCGCCTGCAATTGCCTTTTATGCGTTTTATGATGCACAGCTTTACGCGCTTTACTGCCGCCCTTTGATTTCGATTTGTTGCGTTTACCCAGCCAAATAATGAAACCGGTAACCGGCAAACTTGCACATATCAGGCTGGCTAAAAAAGCGATGATCTTGGTAGTGATGCCACCTATCTGCCCAACGTGGATGTCGTAATTCATCTCGTTTAGTTTAAGGCCGGGGCTTTTCTTTTCAATGGCGTAGGTTTTTAAAAGTTTGCCACTGTATTTGTCAAACTCAAAACCACTGGCACCGGCATATCGCAAAGTTTTAGGGTAAGCACCTACACCAATAGCGCCGGATACCGCCGGGTCATTATGGAGCAAAAACATTTCCGCGTTAGGCGATTGTTGTCGGGCATGTGCAAACGCTATGTCAATAACCGGCTGCTTAGCCAAACCGCTGCGTTTAAGCGAGTCTGATTTTGGTTCGCTTACTTCATCTTCATATTTAATATCGCGGCCAAGGTTAGCAACGTTATAGACAGCCTTACTTACCGGCTCAAAAGCAATAGCAAGGCCGCTGATGCTTAAAATCAATGCGATAGATGTTGCATAAAAGCCTAACACATTATGCAAATCGTAGTTAACCCTGCGCCAGCGGCCACCCCATTTGATGGTGAAACTGCGTTTGCGATCGCTTTTGCGTTTTGGCCACCACAACACCAGGCCGGTAATCATGATCACCATAAAAATAATAACCGATACACCAACCACCCATTTGCCAATTGCTGGCGGCAACAGCAGGTACAAATGGATGTATTCAACCACTATAAAAAAATTACTTTCCAGGTGTTCCTCATGCGTTATTTGACCGTTGTAAGGGTTTATGTAAATGCTGTGGAAACCATCGCTACCCATCGTTGTTAGTGCCATGGCAGGCCTGTCCTTACCGTAATAGTAGATGAAACTGGCGTCGGCTTTGGGATATTTATGTTTTACTATCGAGATAAGTTGCGATGGCTGTATGTAGGGTTTATCCTGAATTTCGACTTTACGGTGCACGTGTAAGGCATCCTGGATCTCATCCTGAAAACAGAAAATACATCCGGTAATGCTCACGATAAAAACAATTATCCCGCTCACAAAGCCCAACCAACGGTGACAAAACAGGATAATTTTTTTTATAGGTGTCATTCAAATAATATTAAGACTAATTATAAATAATGAAGCAAATATAATCGGCCACTACTTTGCTTCCAAATTATTTGGCGCGATATAGATAAAGCATTTTTGAAGAAAAGCATTAATGTGTACCTTTAACACTATGAAACGAATTGCTATTGATATGGACGATGAGGTGGCCGATGCCCAAGCCCGCTTCGGCGAGTGGTACACCCGCGACTATGCCATTGAATTTACTCCGGAACAATTGTACTCTGCCCGTATTGAGGACTTGATAAAACCCGAGCATAACGGCTGCATACGTGAGTATGTTTTTGATGATGATTTTTTTAAAGACCTGCCCGTTATTGCCGGCGCAAAGGAAGTAATTGCCGATCTGCACAAACAATATGAGATTTTCTTCACTACTGCAGCTATGGAATTTCCTAATTCATTGTTGCCGAAACTGGCATGGTTGGGCGAGCACTTCCCTTACATCACCTGGAAAAATATTGTTTTCTGCGGAGATAAAAGCATTATCAATGCTGATTACATGATCGACGATAACGTGCGCAACTTTAATGGCTTTATAGGCAAGGGCATATTATTTACTGCGGCACACAACCACAAAACGGATTGGAATACCCGGGTAAATAACTGGCAGGAAGTACGGGCAATGTTGCTGTAGTTATTTGGCAACGCCTTTAACAACGCGCTCGGAATTGTCTTTGACAAAAGTATCCCAGCCGGAATAACTCTTTTTGCTTTTGGCTGCGCCTTTTGGAGACTTGGTGCTGATCTTTTGGAAGGAGTGGCATACAGCTACGGCCAAACCGTCGGTAGCGTCCAAAAAATCGGGCGTTTCGGTAAATTTTAGCAGCGTTTGCAGCATTGCGGCTACCTGTTCTTTGGTAGCGCTTCCATTACCGGTGATGGATTGTTTTATTTTGCGCGGCGAGTATTCCGTGATGTCCAAATTGCGTGATAGCGCCGCTGCCATACAGATACCCTGCGCACGGCCAAGCTTTAGCATCACCTGAATATTTTTTCCGTAAAACGGGGCCTCAATTGCAAGGCAATCAGGCTTGTAGTTATCAATAAGGGCAACTGTTTTTTCAAAGATGCGCTGCAGCTTTAGCATGTGATCATCCAGTTTGCCCAGTTTAACAACGCCAAGGCTTATCAGCTCTATCTTGTTCCCCTTCTCCAGCACCAACCCGTAACCCATAACTGCCGTGCCAGGGTCAATACCTAAAATTACACGCTCCTTTGCATTTAGCTGCTCCATCTGTTTACAAAGCTACGGTTTAACGGCGTTATTATGCAGTATGCTGATATAATCCTCTCGTGGTATCATTCGGGCGCCCAGGCTCTCTAAATGTTCGGTATATACCTGGCAATCCACCAATTTGTAATTGGTGTTTTTGCAAAACCATATCAGGGCTGTTTTTGACGCATTACTAACTTTGCTAAACATGCTCTCGCCGCAAAATACCTGACCTGCATGCACACCGTAAAGCCCACCAACCAACACATCATCCTGCCAAACCTCAACAGAATGGGCAAAGCCGAGCTTATGCAGTTCTGTGTAAGCAGTCTTCATTTCGGCGGTTATCCAAGTGCCGTCCTGTCCTTGGCGTGGAGTGCCGGAGCAGCTTTCTATTACCTGCTCAAAGGCTTCATCAAAACTTACCTTAAACGTTTCAGAACGCAGCACTTTACGCATGGATTTTGACACCTGCAATTCATCCGGAAAAAGCACAAAGCGCTCATGCGGCGAATACCACAATACAGGATCATCATCACTAAACCATGGGAAGATGCCATTTTTATAAGCCAGCAATAAACGCTCAACAGAGAGGTCTCCGCCTATGGCAAGCAAGCCATCTTCCTCGGCCAGTGCCGGATCAGGAAAAAGCAAACGTTCATCAAGCCTGAAAATCATCAGGGCAAATTTATGCCTTCTTTCGTATCACCAGTTTTTTATTTTGCGCTTTAGCTTTTTTAATCAATCCGAGCATAAAAACTATAATCTTTTGCCCACAAAAAAGCCCCAACTGCTAAGCAATTGGGGCTTCAAGAATCATCAAATGATCTATTTCTTTACCCAACCATCCTTAAGCGTAACGGTGCGGTTAAACACCAGCTTATCAGCGGTTGAGTTTTTATCAAGCGTAAAATAGCCTTTGCGGATAAACTGTACCGGTTTACCGGCAACGGCGTTTGCCAGATCTGGCTCTATGTAAGCCTTCTCTAAAATTTGTAAACTGTTTGGGTTAATGTAATCCTTAAAGTCGCCGTCTTCATTGCTGGGGTCTTCTACCTGGAACAGGCGGTCGTACATACGTACTTCGGCTTCTTTGGCGTGTTCGGTGCTTATCCAATGGATGGTACCTTTAACATTAATGCCGCTGGTATCGTTGCCGCTTTTTGATTCAGGGATGTAGGTACAGTGAATCTCGGTAATGTTGCCATCTGCATCTTTAACAACACTTTCGCCTTTTACAATGTAGGCATTTTTCAGGCGCACCATGGTGCCAATACCCAGGCGGAAGTATTTCTTAGGCGGAACTTCCATAAAGTCCTCACGCTCTATCCAAAGCTCGCGGCCAAATGGTATCTCCCGGCTGCCATGGCCACCTTCAACTTCGGGGTTATTCTCGCCGTGTAATACTTCGGTCTGTCCTTCAGGATAGTTGTCTATAATTAACTTAACAGGATCAAGCACAGCCATACGGCGCCATGCGGTTTTGTTCAGATCCTCGCGGATACAGAACTCCAGCAAACCAACGTCTATCATGTTCTCGCGTTTGGCCACACCAATACGCTCACAAAACTCGCGGATACTGGCAGGAGTATAGCCACGGCGGCGTAAACCGCTGATGGTAGGCATACGCGGATCGTCCCAGCCATCAACAAAACCATCCTCAACCAGTTGCAGCAGCTTGCGCTTGCTCATCACGGTATAATTCAAATTAAGGCGGGCAAACTCATATTGCTTGCTCGGGAAGATCTCCAGCTCTTTTATAAACAAATCATACAACGCACGGTGCGGCACAAACTCCAGCGTACAAATACTATGGGTAATTTCTTCGATTGCGTCGCTTTGGCCATGGGCAAAATCGTACATCGGGTAAATGCACCATTTATCGCCGGTACGGTGATGATGCGCATGTTTAATGCGGTACATCAATGGGTCGCGCAGCAGCACGTTCGGCGAAGCAAGATCTATCTTGGCGCGCAGCACTTTGGCACCGTCAGGATACTTTCCATCCTTCATGTCCGCAAACAGCTGCAGGTTTTCTTCTACGCTGCGGTTACGGTATTCGTTGCCTTTGCCTGGTTCGGTTGGCGTACCTTTTTGGGCGGCTATTTCTTCGGCACTGCTATCATCTACATAGGCCAAACCTTTGCTGATCAACGCAACAGCAAACTCGTAAAGCTTATCAAAATAATCTGACGCGTAAAGCTCATTGGCCCATTCAAAGCCCAGCCATTTTACATCTTCCTTTATGCTGTCAACATATTCAACATCTTCTTTAACAGGGTTGGTATCGTCAAAACGCAGGTTGGTTTGTCCGTTGTATTTTTTGGCGAGGCCAAAATTAAGGCAGATAGATTTTGCGTGGCCGATGTGCAGGTAACCATTAGGCTCGGGTGGGAAACGCGTTAATACACGACCGCCGTTCTTACCGGCTGCCAAATCTTCTTCAACAATTTCCTCTATGAAGTTAAGTGATCTTTCTTCGCTCATGATGTTTGTAACAGGGTGCAAAAGTACTCATATATGAGCTGTTTATGCAAAAATTTGCAATTCTATTGAAAAATCCTGCACTTGAAATCAATACATTAGCTTATTGGGTAAAAGCCACTGAAAGAATTTCGGTAAATTAATATTACAGCATCACTCCATGCCTTGCAACGACATACCGGACAACGCGAATAGATTCTTCGCTGTCGCTCAGAATGACAACCTAGAATAATCAAGTAATCCTTAAATCCCTTAATCACGGTCTAATTTTCCTATTTTTACTGAAACCAACATCTCTATGAGCCAGTTTAACCGCCCCATACGTGTATTAGTTGCCAAGGTAGGCCTTGACGGGCACGACCGGGGAGCTCGTATTATTGCTACATCCCTGCGCGACGCCGGCATGGAGGTAATATATACCGGCCTGCGCCAAACGCCCGAGATGGTGGTAAACACCGCCTTGCAGGAAGATGTTGACGCTATCGGCATAAGCATACTCTCGGGCGCGCACATGACGGTTTTTCCAAAACTTTTGGCGCTGATAAAAGAAAAACAGATGGATGACGTTTTGCTTACAGGTGGGGGCATCATCCCGGCTGATGATATGGCCGAGCTGAAGCAGATGGGCGTAGGCGAGCTTTTTCCGCCGGGCACCAGCACCCAGGATATTGTAAAATATATTACTGATTGGGTCCATACCCATCGTAATTTCTAAAAACGTTCTACTGCTATGGAATTTGAGCACATTGAAGTAAAGACCAATGGTCGCATCCGTTATATTACTATAGATCGCGAGAAAAAGCTGAATGCTTTGAACCGCTTTACTCTTGCCGAACTGCACGATGCATTTACCAAAGCCTTTGCCGACCCCGAAGTTGGTGGTATAATCCTAACAGGAAAAGGCACCAAAGCTTTTGTGGCTGGTGCTGACATTGTGGAATTTGATGGTCTTGGTTACGAAGGCGGCAAAGAGATAGCACAACGCGGACAAACTACCGTATTTGATGTGATAGCTAACGGACCAAAGCCGGTTATAGCAGCTGTTAACGGATTTGCCTTGGGAGGTGGACTGGAACTGGCTATGGCTTGCCATATCCGCATAGCATCTGATAACGCCAAGATGGGCCTGCCAGAAGTTACTTTGGGCTTGATACCCGGCTATGGCGGCACACAACGCCTTACTCAATTGGTTGGCCGTGGTAAGGCCTTGGAAATGATAATGACTGCGGATATGCTTACTGCTACGGATGCATTACAGATAGGCTTAGTAAACCACGTGGTTTTACAAGATGATCTATTACCAAAGGCCGAAGAGATGATGAATAAGATACTTACCCGCTCACCACTTGCCATTGCCGCCGCGGTACGCGCCGTAAACGCCGGACTGACGAATAGCGCCACCGGTTATGCTACCGAGATAGAAGAATTTGGCAAATGCTTCGGCACGCCAGATTTTGTAGAAGGGGTTTCGGCTTTCTTAGAAAAACGAGCACCAAACTTTACGGGTAAGTAGTGTTTACGTTCATGGCGTGAACAACCATGAATGCTCCGAATTTGGTAATGTAGAGACGCGATACTTCATTCCTTCTTAGCTATGTATTTCCATCTCGTCCTGCTGAATTTATTTCAGCATCTCACACGCTGATTTATTATGCCTCATCGAGCAGAATTTCTACGTTTACCTGGCGTTAAGTCTCCGCCGTTGGAAAGCTGCTATTGTATTTCCAACGGCATAAATAATGCCGCCAATTAACAAGCCTTTCAAGAGTAAAAACCACAAATAATTGTTAGCATTTTGGGCAACGGTATATTCTTTATGCGTGTTTACTGCATATATGCTGATCAATTCAAACAGCCAACTCAAATTTATCAGAAATGATACGGTGAGCAACACATACTTGTTACGCCCTAACTTTTTGAAAAATAACAACAAGGGAAGGATTGTATTTGGTATGATCTGAATATAAAATATATACCAATACTGACCAGTGGCTCTTCCAAAATAGAAAAGCATATTTGTGCTTGAATACCATCCCATAAAAACTTCGCAGATATTTAATAAGCCGTATACGATAAGTATCCATCTGATAATTTCCAACGCATTATGCGGGTCGGTTTTCATCAACTTGCCCGCAATAATTATAGACAGGGTACTTATAAAAAGCCCCCTGATTAAAAGATCATTTATAAGGCTGAAAAGAATGTGATAAGATTCCATGTTTAAAATTAATCAGAATTTTCCGAACAAAAGCCGGCATCTCATCTGCTTGAAAACACATTAATAAGATATTAATTCGTGTTAAATCGATGTTAATTTCTACCTCCAGAGCAAACGACTCCTCAAGTCTCGAAATCTCCAAAAACCCTTTTTCATCTCAATTTCACCTATTTCTGACAATATTTTGACTATTTAACATTGAAAGTCAAAATTAAAATGTTGTTAATCAAACGATTGAATAATCGTGACAATAGGATGAAAAATCGAATACGATTTGGTGCTTTACTTTGCCCCGTGCTTAAGAAAAACAGCACATATCTAAATTTAAAATGATCATGAAAAGTACATTAAAAATTGCAGCATTAGTTTTAGCATTCGCTGGTTTATCATACTCTGCTAAAGCTCAAACAACCCCAACAACTACTTCTACTACTACAACAAATGGCGGTATACGTTATAGCATTGGTGTTGAAACAGGAATCCCTATCGGCGATTTTAAAGATAGCCACAAATGGAACCTTGGTGGTTCGGTACAGGCTGATATACCTGTTGCACAACAATTGTTTGTAACTGTAAACGCTGGTTTTAACAATTTCTTTGGTAAAACAGTTGCAGGTATCGATGTTCCAAACATTCAGTTGATCCCGGTTAAAGCTGGTCTTAAATTCTTCCCTGTACAAAACTTTTACGTACAAGGCGAGGCTGGTGCAGCGTTCCTGTTAAACAAAGATGTTTACAACGATAAATCAACTGCCTTTGTATGGGCTCCGCAAGTAGGTGTTCAGTTCCCGGTTAGCGCCAATGGTAACTTCATTGATGCAGGTATCCGTTACGAATCAACCAGCAACTTTGTAAGCAACATCAATAGCAAAGCACAATTCTTAGGCTTACGCTTAGCTTACGGTTTCTAATAACAAAACAAACAACAATTGCAAAAGGGAGGCTTTAACAGTCTCCCTTTTTTGTTTCCCGTCAAATTTTCCCTATCATTAACTAATTAAGAATAATTCTAATAACTTAGCAGATGTTTGTGGCATTATACGCAAACAACACATTTACCGGTCCAGTTAGTGCTATATGAAAAAAATACTCATCATTGACGATGAAGTGAACGTAGGGTTATTGCTCTCAAAATTTCTAACCCGCAATGGCTTCGAAGTAAGTACTGCCGCTAACGGTAGTGCAGGGATGGAATGCCTCAAAAAAGAAGAGTATGACCTGGTCTTATGCGATTTTAGGCTTGAGGATACCGATGGCCGCGAAATGCTGAAAAGCATTAAATCGCTTTACCCCAAAACAGGGGTTATTATTATAACCGGCTACTCTGATATTAAGATGGCTGTTGAACTGATAAAGATGGGGGCCTATGATTACATCACCAAACCACTTTATCCTGATGAGATCCTGAACACCATTACCAAAGCTATTGAAACCCAATATGCCCTGCACGAAGGCACTGCTAATGATTACAGCAGCCCGGCCAAACCAGCCAGCCCCAAAGAAATAAAAAAGCAGGTTTTAACCGGCGAGTTTGTAGTGGGTACCAGCAAGGCATCAAAAGAATTGTACAGGCAAATTGAGTTGGTAGCCCCAACCAATTACAGCGTTATTATATTAGGCGAAAGCGGTACCGGTAAAGAATCCGTTGCCAAAAGTATTCACATGAACAGCCAGCGATCCGGCCAGCCCTTTGTGGCTATGGATTGCGGTTCATTAACCAAAGAGTTAGCAGCAAGTGAGTTTTTTGGGCACGAAAAAGGCTCATTTACTGGAGCATTATACACCAAAATAGGCCATTTTGAAATGGCCAATGGCGGTACACTTTTCCTTGATGAAGTGGGCAACCTATCATACGAGATCCTGGCAGCTCTGTTACGTACCGTACAGGAGCGCAAGGTTAAACGTATTGGCAGTACAAAAGAGATAGACCTTGACGTACGCATAATCATAGCTACTAACGAAAATTTGCAGGACGGGATTAATAAAGGCCGTTTCCGCGAAGATCTTTATCATCGTTTTAACGAGTTCGCTATCTACATGCCGCCCCTGCGCGATCGTGGTAATGACATTATGATGCTGGCTGAGCACTTTTTAAAAGTTGCCAATGAAGAGCTTGATCGTAACGTAAGCACATTCTCGCCAGAGGTGGTAGAATGTTTCATGAACTACCGCTGGCAGGGAAATATCCGCGAGTTGAAAAACGTTGTAAGGCGCGCTACTTTACTTACTGAGGGTAATGAGATAGCGATGAAAACCTTGCCGTTAGAGATCTCTAATTACCGGGTATCGGCACTTGAGCCATCAGTGACTTCAACAATATCGCCAGCAACAGGTGGCGAATCCAAAGAGGTTAAGCACGACCTTAAAAATGCTGCCCTTGGTGCCGAGCATGAAACCATTTTACGTGTGTTGCGCGAGGTAAACTTTAATAAGACCAAAGCTGCAGAGATATTAAATATCGACCGCAAAACGCTTTACAATAAAATGAAGGCCATAAACCTGAAATAACTATGGAAGGCGACGAGCTATACGACCCTCAAGAGGATGAAGGCTTTTTAAAGCTGCGGCATGATGTGCGCAACCAGTTATCAAACATACAACTGGCACTGGCCGGTTTGGAGTTTGAATGCGAGGGCGCTGACGAAGATCTCTCGCTTTATATCAGCAGCATAGCGCAATCGGCAAAAAAGATAGATGAGCTGCTTGGCCAGTACAAATAATATTACCATTAAGCGCTAAACTTTTTGGCGCTTTTTTGTTTTTATAGCAAACAACAAAATTTTACGGGGGATACCGGGGGCATGTCCATTTTTAACTATAAACAGCGTAACAATATTATACTGGTAACCATAATTGTGCTTGGTTGCTTCCTGCTTTATGCCCTCAGCGAACTATTTAGCTCAATCCTTGGCGCTATAGTACTTTTCACTATCTTCCGCCCTTTTTATTTGTGGATGGTGGAGCGCCGCAAGTTTAACCGCGCATTGGCAGCTGCCATTATAATCGTATTATCATTACTGGTTATCGTTATCCCTTTTTTGTTCATCAGCATTATGGTTATCGGCAAAATTGCCAGCATTAACCGCGATACCATCCCTATTGATACCTGGACAAAAAAAATTGATGAATTTACTGCAGCAAACATAGGCCAGCCAAATTTTGCCGAAAACACGCTGCAAAAGTTGGGCGCTTATGCCGCAGACCTTTTTCCGTCGTTACTAAGCAGTGCGGCTAACATCGTGCTTACGCTTTTGGTAATGTACTTTTTGCTGTACTTTATGTTTGTGCAAATGCGCGAGTTTGAGATAGGCTTGCTTAAATACGCCCCCTTTCGCGAACAACATGCCTTAAAGTTTGCTACCGAATTGCGCAACTCAACCTATTCAAATGTATTAGGGCAAGGCATTATAGCCCTTGTGCAAGGTGCATTGCTGGCAAACGGATTTTGGCTCGCTCATATCCCCGATCCTGTTTTTTGGGGCATTATAGGCGCTTTCATCTCGTTTTTGCCGGTTGTTGGGGCGCCAACATTGTGTATCCCTGCGTCGATTATCCTATATGCCAATGGCGATAAATGGCAGGGCGTTTTGTTATTGCTTTACGGCATCTTGTTCATAGGTAACGTAGATAATGTATTGCGCCTCATCATCAACAGGCGTATAGGTAATACCCACCCAATAATCACCGTTATCGGAGTGTTTATAGGCTTGCCATTATTTGGTATACTTGGTCTGGTATTTGGCCCTGTATTACTATCATATTTCTTATTATTGTTAGAGATTTATGAAACTAACCGTTTGGCTGCCGACAGGCTTGAGCGGATCCGCACCGGGCCTGATCTACCTTAAAGCCGTTACATTACGGTGTTTATTTAATAATTAATAAAACAAATATTCAACTTAAAAATTTATACAATTATGAACGATAACACAAAAGTGGCTGTTGCCCTGCTTGCCGGATTAGCGGCGGGCGCTGCATTAGGAATTTTATTTGCCCCAGATAAAGGTTCCGAAACCCGCGATAAACTGTCGGAATCATTAGCAAACCTTGGCGACTCTATTAAGGAAACCGCTGCTGCCGAAATTGACAAACTTGTTGGCTCAAAAGACAGGGTTGTTGATAACATTAAAACTAAAGTTAGAGGCGCAGAAGAAGAATATCAGGACGACCTGGAGCACGCATAATTAACCCCTGCGGCCAATGCCAACAGGAGCTAAACATCAACCATGGAACCAGCAAAAGAAAAAGAAAAACAAGAACCGGTACGCCCGATAATTGATCAACTAAAGGAGTATGCCGAAACTCGTTTAAAGCTCATCAAGTATGAGGTAATCGAGCGCAGCACATCAGTTTTGGCCGGCATAATTACTGATATTGTGATCATCATTTTATGGGTGCTTGCTTTCCTTTTCCTGAGTTTTACACTTGCTTTATGGGTTAGCGATCTGCTGCACTCGTACTGGAAAGGTTTTGGTTGTGTAACTGCGTTTTACGCCCTGCTTGCATTTATAATTACGGCCGCCAAGCGCACATTTGAGCGTCCGCTTATTAATATCATGATAAGGAAGCTATTTAAATAAGCGCATGGAAACACCAGTTAGAAACATACACGAATTACAAGTTGAGATAGCCCGGTTAAAAAACCTCGAGGCACATCAATCGGTGGCATTGAAGGCACGCTTTGCCGGCCCTTCGGCCATATTCTCAACCGTGTTATCCATATTCCCCGGCTCGTCTACCGTTGATGGGATAAAAAATGCAGGTTTCTTTAAGCAAGATTTCCTGGGCTTACTATCACGTTTTGTATTACCTTTTACGCTTAACAAAACGGTATTCAAACGCTCTAACTTTTTAGTGAAAACAGCGGTTGGTTTGCTATCACAAAAAGCATCAGAATATATAAGTGAAGATGCTGTAACCGGCGTTTGGGACAAGGCTAAAAACTTATTTAACGGGCTGTTCAACAAAAAGAAGAAAGATAAGGCTGAAGCAACTTTTGTTGCAGAAGTTAAACCGGTGCCCGGCAATATCCAGGCATCATAAAACAATATTTAAAAACATGGTCACTGTTGCGAAACACGACCTGAGAGGGATAGGCGCATTGTGTTTATCCCTTTCGTATTTTAGGCGATCAAAGAGATTTATTCTCCGTCTTGAGGGGGCGTATGGCGCGATGGCAAGTCAGTTCATTCGCTGCCTTAAAAATCTTTCCCACATTTCTTGGGACAAGCTAATTGTACCATCTTCTGCACTTTTATAAGAAAGAAAAAGCCCCACCCAAACCCTCCCCGAAAGGGAGGGCTTAAAACCATAATTTTCTTAAAGTCTCCCCCTTACGGGGGAGATTTAGAGGGGGCTTACTCGAGCGGAATTGATATTTTCAGTACACTTTGTCGTTAAACACGCATTCCTTATTTTTGCACCCTCATGGGAAAAGATAAGTTAAGGCGCTTTGCCGAAATTGAAGCATTTGATAATGTAGTGCAGCTCGAGGCCGGGCAGCCGTTTAAAGGCAAATGGGCGAAAGATTTTTTTAAAAACGGTCATCCCGTGGTGCTTGAGCTGGCCTGTGGTAAAGGTGAATACACGGTTAACCTTGCCCGGATGTTCCCTGAGAAGAATTTTATAGGTATTGATTACAAAGGCAACCGCGTTTGGCGCGGCGCTAAAACTGCTATTGAAGATGGCGTAGCTAATGTAGGGTTTCTGCGGATCCAGATAGAAAACTTATTAGACTATTTTGCACCCGGCGAAGTAGATGAGATCTGGATAACCTTTCCGGATCCACAGCCACAATTAAGCCGCGAGAAAAAACGCCTGACCTCGCCTCGTTTCCTCGATAAATACAAGGAGTTGTTAAAACCGGGTGGCTTTGTTAACCTGAAAACCGATAACGACGGGTTGCACGCTTATACAGTTGAGAAGATAGAAGAATTAGGCCTCAACATTGCTGTAAGGACGGAAGACCTTTACCATTCACCTTTTGCTGATGACGTACTTTCTATCAAAACTTATTACGAAAAGAAATACCTTGCAAGTAATAAAAACATCAATTACGTTAAATTCTCATTTTAATCATGGCGCAGGACTACAACTTTTTTGATAACGTTTACGATGTAGTCCGCCAGATACCAAAAGGCCGCGTTACTTCTTATGGTGCGATAGCCGCTTATTTGGGTGCAAAGCGTTCATCAAGGGTGGTGGGTTATGCTATGCAAGTGGCAGGCACGGCTAATCCGCCGGTTCCGGCGCATCGGGTGGTAAATCGTCAGGGCTTGTTAACAGGTAAATTTCATTTTGGTGGCGATACTATGCAGCAATTGCTGGAAAATGAAGGCGTAAAAGTAGCAGAAAACCAGGTACAGAATTTTAAGGAGATCTTTTGGGATCCTGCTATAGAATTGGCGCTTTAACGCCATCCCGGTTAATGTCGTAATCAGAAAAAATTACTACGATAAACCAAAATGCTCCTAATCCAATGCAGAATTTTTGCGAGCGTTCATCATACTCAAATATCGTATAGGCAGCAGCGATCAACCCAATGCATATCAGCAGCTCTATAACACCATGTAACTTTAATGGTATCGCCCTAAATAATCCCGAACTGTAATTGGTTATCACCGTAAGCACTAACTGCAAAACTGCCAGGCCATATACAATAGGCCCAGTATCTCCCGGCAAGCCAAATAACACTGGAGATAAGAACAGGAATATGATAAGAAAATAATCTATGATGCCATGCAGTTTTGGGGAGATAAGCTTCATATTACATTTTTTGTGATGATATCCGCATAAATCAGGCCAGATGGTTTGGTTTATTCATATAAGTTGTAACAGCTCCATTCGGTTGCCAAACGGATCGATAAACGCAAAGCGCCTGCGTCCGGGAATCACAGGTTCCTCAACTATCTCAATGCCATTAGCCTCCAAATGCTGGCGGGCAGCATCAACATCAGCCACCTCAAGGGCAGTATGCCTTATAGTACGTGGCAAAGCCGGCTCAACCCCAATGTGCAATTGTACATCACCGATATTAAACCAGTACCCGGCCGATGAAAATAAATGGTCGGGCCTATCTATTAACTCAAGTCCCAAAACATTTACATAAAAAGCTTTAGCCTCTTCCAGCCTTTCGGGCGGTACGCAGATATGGAAATGGTCGAAACGTTTAAATTGGATCATAAATAAAGGTCGGCAATGTTATATTCTCCATCCATTTACATAGGCTAAAATCTTACCTGAACATATAATTTATGCCAAATTGCATTGATGCTGCATGCGCATCCCAACCCGGATACTTTGACATAGACACTTTGGTAATGTAACCTACATAAATTTGTACGTTCTTTTTCAATTGAACACCTGCCTTTACCGGAAAATTAAGCATAAAGGTTTCAAGTACCGGATAACCATAGGCTATTTCTTTAGTGCCATTTTCATAGAAATACTCATACCCGTAATGGTTATACGAATAAATATTAAGCGCAGCCCCTAAATCTATAAAGGTCTTCACATTATCGGTAGAGTAAAAATTATAGATCAATTGTGGTATAAAAGCAATTCCGGTTTGTTTAATATCTAAACGGTGCCTCACGGGCTGTCCGGCGGCCGGGTCTTCAAGTTTTATAGGCGAATAAGAAGCCGTAACCTCTAATCTAACTATCACCTTTTCGGTGTACTTATTGGCAACAAAATCTAACCCTGCGGATACAGATCCACCAATAGAATTAGAGCTCTTGCCATCAGGAAATGGACTAAGTGGAGTACCACTATCGATACCGAAACCTTGTCTGCGGACAGCAATGCCTGCAAAACCACGTATATAAGAATTTTTAGTTACAGACTTTTTGCCTTTCGGGTCATCATTTATCTTCAATACAATATCAATCAAATTATCTTCTTCATACTTTGCGCGCGAAATGGTATAAGACAGATCTTTATTATCCGGTTGATATTTACCGGCAAGCACCATCAGTTGCCCTGTGAACTGGTTAACGTTAACTATGTTCCGCGATTCGCTGTCTAAATACAGATATTGGTTTAAAGCAATCATAGTTTGACTTTCATTTTCGAACAGGTAAAAATGAGGCTTGTTAACATCCGTAAACTGATAAAGCGATACTTTGCTCCCCTGTACAACTTTTTGCAGAAAAGCGGCATCAACAATGTAAGCCGTATCGATTCTTTCTTTTAGTTGTGGCAATTCTATCGAACTGGTGCTAATTTTAACAACGGCCTTATCGTAATACTCGGCACCGTTGATACCGAAGCCATTTGCGTTGTTTACGGTAATCTTTTGGGCGGCCTCATCAAGAGATTTTTTAAACATTACCTGCCTTGGGTTTTTACCCCATTCACGGTAGTCTAAATATCCTTTTACGGTATCCTTATTTGTGTTTAAAATGTAACCAGGTTTAAAATTGGTTTGTGCGGTGGCAGCGAAAGCCGAGAATAGCAGTG
>JAESTD010000249.1 GCA_016763755.1 Mucilaginibacter sp. | reverse complement strand
GCTACTATTGCCTGCTAAGCTCCCCAACTTATTAAGGCACACGAAGATACGCTTAATATTAACTATTAGTAAAATAAAATAATTATTCTATGGTAGGTGATTATTGATAGATCAAGACCGGCGGTGTTAGGTTCGTTCCGAGTTTTGCGTTGAGTTGCTTGATCAAATAAACGCAGGCCTGGGGCACGTGTTTTTCATCATTTTGATGCATGAAAAACCATAGGTTTTCCAATCCGCGGTCTGCCCAAGTTTTAATACGCTCCACCCAGTCATCCATCCGCTTGTAATCAGTAGGGTCAAGGTCATTACCCACAAAGCGGATGCAGGCGTCTTTGTTGGTCAGTTCCATATGTACCACGTCCCTGCGGCCGGAGGTGTCAGATATGATGGTACCCAAACCATGTTCCCGCAGCAAGCTGAAAAAAGCCGCACGATGGTCCGGGTCGGCAAACCAATTTTTATTCCGGATCTCAACCGCTATCTTAATGGATTTGTCCAAGGACTCGATATAAGATTTTAACGCCGGAAAACTTTTTGGCGAAAATTTCTCACTGAGTTGCAGTATGCACACGCCTAAATGATCCTTGAACCCTTTTAAACTTTCGTAGAATTTAGCCGTTGGCTCTTCGGCATTGATCAACCTGCGCATGTGGGTAATCGTTTGCGGGAACCGGGGGCAAAATTTAAAGTTGGCCGTTTCACTGATTTGCGCGTTCCATTTGCTAATTTCTTCCTCACTGTAGATCAGGTAAAACGTCGGGCCGAATTCTATCGCGTTAAAATGCTGACTGTAAATGCTCAAAAGCTCTTTATCAAGCGCAAGCTTAGGATAGATCAGCCCCTTCCAGCTTTTCTGGCCCCATTTAGGCGCTCCAATGTAAATGTTTAAAGCTCCGGCCTTCGTGTCCTTATCTAAGGTTTGAGCGGTAAACGCACCATCCGGTGCAAAGTAAAGTCAACGGTATCTAATGATTCATAAACATGTCCAAATTCCATTGAGGCAATTTATATATTTGATAATGGAAAGCGAAAAACCTTTTTTTTGTTTCCCTATTGTTTATGGTGGGGAAGCGGTAATTTGCAAAGTCGTTATGCAAGAGCAGGAGTACGATATTTATTTCGATGACGAAATGATGGCGACCCTGACCGTTACAGACGGAGGGGAATGGATACAGTTTTCGGGTGTCCTGTTACCAAAAAGCATCATCGGGGAAATCGGAAACAATATTGAAGATCAGTACGAATAATATGCCTGAGATACCAGATTTAAATATATTTCAAAAAAACCTTGCCGCTAAACTTGTCGGTCAGCGATTGGTTAACCTATCCATACTGATCGAAAGACGTTTAAAAAGGCCGGTTGCTGAATTCAAATCATCATTAGAAGGTGCCAAACTGCTTTCTATTGACCGCGTTGGGAAAGAGCTGCATTTCGGTTTTGATAATGGCCATACTTTAGGTCTGCACCTCATGTTATATGGGGAAATGCATTGGTTTGAAGGGGTAAATGAAAACCGCTTCCCGATCGCGGAGCTTATGTTTGAAAATGGCACCGGGTTGGCCATATGTGATTGGCAGAAATCGGTCATCCTAACGCTTGATCCCGAAGCGAGTAAAGTGCCCGATGCTTTAGCAATACCCTCCGGCTATCTGGCGAATAAACTTGCCAAATCTGCTAAGGTAATCAAAACGGTATTGACCGATGGGAAAGTAATTGGCGGTATCGGCAATGCTTACGTTGACGAGATACTTTACGAAGCAAAAGTTTCCCCCTTATCCATAGCAAGCAAACTCCCGAAGGATGTGATCGCAAAAATTGAGCAGGCTATTCAGACCGTTTTAACGGAAGCCGAGAAACATATATTCGGGAACTATCCGGACACGATCAGCGAGAAAGAAAGGGATTTTCTTCAGGTGCACCGTCCCAAACAAACCTTAACCCTTTCCGGTGAAGAAATTCTGAAAACGGAGATCGACAAACGTAAAACATACTATACTGCCGGTCAGCAGTTATTTGAATAGCATTTACGAAAATCTGGTTTTGTACCGGTAGTGTTTTTCGATCGTGTAAATGATCTTCTCCAAGACATCGCTACCGAGCGCAGCGCCGGAAACTTGCTTCCATCCATCAGCTTCTTCGATCGCTGCAATGATCCTTCCGCCTTGTGAAATGTTATACTGACCATCCGATTTTAAAATCTCGAAATTTTCCAGGGCACCGTCATGGTATGCCTCAATACTGATATTCTGAAAGTTTCCCATAATTAGATTTGCGCTTGTATGTGTAACGCGATTTGATTTTGTTCCTCGTGACTAAGCTGGTCACCCACATATTCCCAGTCGTATTTATCATCCCGGTTGAAACAGATCTCACCCACAAAGCCCTCTCCATTATAAAGCACGTAGCAACCCGTTTCCTTCTCGGTGTCGCCGTCCCGTTCCAAAGCCGGTTCTATGGTAACGGAGATTTTTCCCGTGTCATCCCTGACGATATCGACTGTAGTAATATTCATCTTTATATTGACAAACAGTTTATTAAGATTGTTTTGTAAAGATTTAACATTGAGCTAACAGCAGGATTTTACTTTCGTCCTGTTTTTTCAGTATCTTCGTTTACAGTTGATTACATATGGTTAGCCTGGGCGCCCTTTCCGATATAGAGCTGATCGGCCTGATGAAGGCCGGGGAACAGCGTGCGCTGGCAGAGATCTTCGAACGTTACTGGAGCCGTTTGCTGGCGGTGGCGCTGAACCGCCTCGATAACCTGGAAGAAGCCGAAGAATGCGTGCAGGATGTGTTCCTTAAACTCTGGAACCTGCGCGAAAACCTGGAACTCAAATATACCCTGGCCACTTACCTCGCCGCAGCCACCCGTTACCGCGTAATGGACCTGCTGGACACGCAGTACCGCAAACAAATGAACCTGGTCCCGCTGGACAACCAGGACTTTTATCTCAACCATTACGAAACGGCAGATGCCCGTTTGCTCGAAAAAGAACTCCTTGACCGTATCGAGGCAGCCGTGCGCCAGTTACCTGAAAAATGCCGTATCGTTTACCGCATGAGCCGGGAAGACGGTACGCCCAATAAGGCGATCGCTGCCGAACTCGGTATCTCGGAAAAAATGGTCGAGGCCCATCTCAGCCGTGCGATCAAGGGCTTGCGCGATAACCTCACACTTGTCCTGCCTCCGATCCTGTTACTGGTGGCCAACCTCCCCGTCAAAAAATAAGCTTTTCTCTTTTTTTTTAAAAATCTTAAAAATATTTTCAGCCGGACATAGGGATAAGTTTGGATTTGCCGTCTATAAGGGCAAACAAACATTCTGTAATGGCAGAAAACACATCAAGGGACGAATTACGACGCCTGGCCCATAAATGGAAGCAGGGTACATTGATCGAAGCGGAAGCGGAGGCTCTGGCCCGTTGGGATGAAGCGCAGCGCGATGAGATCCTGAACCTGCCGGATGATTCGGGCGGCCCTGAAGCGGTGCATGACCGGATGTATGCAAAAGTGTTTGATACGATCAATAACGAAAATGCTAAGCAAAGTCGGAGCAAGCGCCTTATCGCGCTTTGGCCGAAGATGGCCGCCGCTGCCTCCATATTACTGCTACTATCTTTCGGTATATGGTATCTCAACCTCAAAAACAACAATAAGAATAAAAACGTCCAGGACAACTTGGCTCATGCCATCAAGCCCGGTTCCAACGGTGCGGTGCTGACCTTAGCCAACGGACAGCAGATCGTACTAGAGCAGCAACATACCGGACAGGTGACCCGTCAAAACGGCGCCCAACTTAGCAAGGCAGGCGATAGCCTCCTGGTCTACCAGGCGACCGCTACAAAAGACGAGCTCCCCATCAGTTATAATACCCTCGAAACACCCAAAGGCAGGCAATACGCGGTCATCCTGCCCGACGGCACCAAAGCCTGGCTCAACGCCGCTTCCAGCCTGAAGTACCCGACCGCCTTCCGTGGCAGCGAAAGAGTCGTGGAACTGACCGGAGAAGCCTGGTTCAGCGTCAAGCATGATGCCAGCCAGCCTTTCAAAGTCAAGACCCAAAACCAAACCGTTGAAGATATCGGCACCGAGTTCAACATCAACGCCTACAGCGATGAAGCCGCCGTCCGCACGACCCTCCTCGAAGGCAGCGCCAGCGTGAGCATCGCTCAACAAAGCATCACACTCAAACCCGGACAGCAAACCTTGCTCAAGGACAATCACCTCACACCAGGTCCCGCGAACACCGAACAAGCCAGCGCCTGGCGCAACGGCTATTTCGTATTTGAGAGCGAAAGCATACAACCCATCATGCGCAAGATCGCCAGGTGGTACAACGTTGAAATCGTGTACCAGGGCGAAGCCCCCGAGGACCAGTTCTGGGGAACCGTCAGCCGCTTTGACGGCGTTGATAAAGTGCTCAGCAAACTGGAGCTCACCAAAAAAGTACACTTTACCATCGAAGGAAGGAGGATCATCGTATCGAAATAGCTATACCCTAAAAAAACAAAAGCCGACAGTGCTACGAACACTACCGGCCGATGTCCCGAAATGCTAATTAATCGCGAACTAACATTAAACTCAAGACAAACAAATGTACAAAAAATTTACGCTCACCAAGGGTGTAGGCTTGCCGTATG
This sequence comes from Mucilaginibacter sp., assembly GCA_016763755.1. Taxonomy (GTDB): domain Bacteria; phylum Bacteroidota; class Bacteroidia; order Sphingobacteriales; family Sphingobacteriaceae; genus Mucilaginibacter. The sequence continues at coordinate 27,313 of JAESTD010000249.1, read as the reverse complement.
CCCGTAAAATCTTCCTGATCATGCGCCTGGCAACCCTCCTTCTCACTATCACCATCATGCAGGTCAGCGCCGCCACCTTCGCCCAGAAAGTCAGCCTGAACGAAAAAAACGCAGATCTCAAAACAGTTTTTAAAGAACTGCGGAAACAGACCGGCTATGACTTCATCTGTACCGAAGCGCTTTTCAACACAGCCAAAAAAGTAACCATTCAAACCAACGGCGAACTCAAAGAGGTGCTAGACCAAGTCTTCGATGGTCAACCACTCAGTTTCTCGCTCACCGATAAAACCGTTGTCGTCTCTGAAAAAGAACTGAGCTTCATTCAAAAAGCAAAGGCTTACCTTGCTCAAGTAACAATCATGGCTAAGGTTACAGACGAACTCGGCAATCCAATGGTTGGTGTTACGGTAAAAATCAAGGATGCCAATCAGGCTGTTACTACGGATAGCAGGGGTAATTTTACGATAACCGTACCCAATGAGCAGACGGTTATTGGATTTAGTTATGTGGGTTTTGAACCTGTGGAATTACAGGCAAAAAGTATTGTAAATGGCAGCGCTATTATTTTAAAACCTAATACTACTAATTTAAAAGAGGTGGTCATCAATAAAGGCTACTACTCTGAAAAGGAAATATTAACAACCGGTGATGTTAGTAAAATAACAGCTGCTGATATTGATAAGAAAATCATTTCTAACACGTTGCAAGCTTTGCAAGGCACGGTGCCGGGGTTATATGTGGAGCAGCAAAACGGTGCCCCGGATGGCGTATTTAATATTCAAATACGTAGCAAAAATGGTATATACAATGGGAATGACCCTTTTTATGAAATAGATGGGGTTCCATATCAATCACAATTGCCTGTTAGTTTATTTGGCCCCTCGATAAAATTACGAACTTCGACAAATCCTTTAATTTTTATCAATCCCTACGACATCGAAAGCATTGAGGTGTTAAAAGATGCAGATGCGACAGCTATATATGGTAGCCGTGCTGCCAATGGCGCCATACTGATCACCACTAAGAAAGGAAAAGTCGGGAAACTAACATTAAATGTGGATGCCAGGACCGGGATATCAAGCATTAGCGAAGCAAGTAAAGGTAAGCTATTAAATACCCAGCAATACCTCGAAATGCGGAGAGAAGCCTTTAAAAATGATGGCCTGCCAGTTCCTTCATTTAGTACCAATCCTTCCGATAGAAATTTTGATATAAATGGTTTCTGGGACCAAAGCCGGTATACGGATTGGGCAAATGTTCTATCCGGTAAAACTGCTCAGAATTCGACCATAAATGTTAATCTTTCAGGTGGTACAACAAATACACAATATTTGATCGGCGTAAATTATTCTCGTCAAAGTATGAGTTATCCAACTTTAATAGGTGGTGATAATGCTGTCCAAAAACCGGAGATTCATTTTAATTTAAATACAACATCTACCGATCAAAAATTTAAATTGTCATTCACTGGGACGTTTCTCACAGATCAAAATAGGCTGCCAAATCTAAACTTTGGATCTGCTTTTACTCTTGCACCTGATGCTCCGCCCGTATTTAATCCGGATGGCAGTTTAAACTGGGCGCCCATACAACCTGGGCAGGCAGGCACTTGGACGAACCCCTTGGCTGGTGCTTACCAACAGTCGAATAACAATGTAACTACTCTTAACACTAATGCAGTTATAAGTTATAAATTTTTTCCTGGACTAACACTTTCAGGCAATGTAGGATATAGTAGGGTTAACGGAAACAATTCGCAAATTACACCAATAATATTCAGAGATCCGGGTACAAATCCGATTTCAGGCAGCAGCCAATTTCAATTTAGCAATACGTCAAATTGGATCGCAGAACCAAAACTTGACTATAATAAAAGTTTCAAAAAGCATAATATTGCCGTAACTGTTGGATCTACCTGGCAAAATAATACTAATAGCACAGTTAATTTGAGTGGCAGCAACTACTCTAGCGACGCGCTTTTAAACGACCCCGCTTCTGCCGGCACAATTCGCACCAGTTCACAAATCAGTCAGTACTTATACAATGGTGCTTATGGACGGATTCATTATGATTTTGACGGAAAATACATTATCAATTTAACCGCGCGCCGTGACGGAAGTAACCGTTTCGGGCCGGGACATCAATTCGGAAACTTTGGATCCGTTGGTGCCGCCTGGAACTTTGGAGATGAAGGTTTCATTAAGAAGTCAATTCCGATACTTTCCTCTGGGAAATTACGCGGAAGCTATGGCATTACAGGTAATGACCAAATTGGTGACTACCAATATTTGGACGTTTATAGCTCGCTTACGAATACTTATCAAGGGGGGAAGGGATTAATTCCAGTTTCCCAATATAATAAGGATTTGGCATGGGAGAAAGATGCAAAGTTAGAGATCGGATTAGACTTGGGGTTTTTTAATGAACGACTAAATGGTAAATTTAGTTATTATAGAAATCGTTCTGGCAATCAATTATCTGGATTGGGAACGTCTATTGTCACTGGCTTTGATGCTATTCCTTATAACCTTCCGATAGTTGTGCAAAACAGCGGTTGGGAATTAGCAATTAGCAGCATCAATGTAAAATCTGAATCCTTCTTTTGGCAGAGTACATTTAATATTAGCATAAATAAAAACGTACTTAAATCAGTATCAAACCCTTACAATGATCCAGGGTTAGCAAATTTGCAAAAATATATAGGACAAGCAATTGTTGATAGAGTGCAGGTTTATCGTTTTGCGGGAGTAAATCCGCAAAACGGCCTTTATCAATTTTATGATGCAAAAGGCAACATCACCCAAACACCTGATGCCGATGCGGATACGCATTTCATTTCACTACAACCGAAATTTTTCGGGGGATTTGGAAATACGATTGGTTATAAAGAGTTTAGTTTAGACGTACAGTTCTCTTTTGTTGATCAAAGGGCCCCGGGATTGATTACCACGCTCCAAAATATCCCCGGCTATGCTTTTAACCAGCCTGTTGGTGTCTTAAACCGTTGGCAAAAGCCAGGTGATGTTGCGGCATATATGAAATTTACGGAAAAATATACGCCAACATTTAGCTACGCAGCCAGTAGCGATTGGGCTTATCCCGACGCACCTTACATAAGGTTGAGAAGTTTATCCCTGGCATGGAAAATCCCTGAATCTTATAGGCGAAAATTACAATTTAGCGACGCCAGTGTATTTCTGCAGGGTCAAAATTTATTAACGATTACAAAATACAAAGATGGAGATCCGGAAACGCACTCGCTATTATACCCACCCCCTCAAATATGGTCACTTGGCCTCAAGGTTTCTTTATAGTCACTAACCTTTAGATTTTAGAAAATGAAACGAATTCAAATATTTTTTTTACATATAGTCATTTTATCGACTATCGTAACTTCAAGCTGTAAAAAGTTTGTGCAAAAAGCATTGCCGGCAAATGTTATTACAGCAGGTTCTGTATATGCGAACAATAGTGGTGCGACTTCTGTATTAAATGGGATATACATCAACATCGGCAGCGGTGAAAATTTAGTAGCAGGTCAAAGCAGTATTGGTTATTACACTGGATTGCTAAGTGACGAGCTAAAACTATATACCCAGGGAACGGATTGGCAACTTTATTATGAAAATAATTTAGATGCTCAGACCAGTCCATCTTTTTTTAGACGAATCTATCAGCAATTACATATCGTCAACGAAGCAATAGATGGCATAAACAATTCCAAAGGGATAACAGCAGGTGAAAAATCGCAGCTCATAGGCGAAGCCAAATTTCTTAGGGCCTTTTTTCTTCACTATGCTACGTTATGCTATGGAGAGATTCCAATCGTCACCAGCGCAGATTACCAGGTAACCAGTCACCTTCATCAATCCCCTGTCAGCGATGTTTACAATCAAATTATTACCGACCTTAAAGACGCACAAAATTTGCTGCCTGAAAATTATGTAGATGCCCAGGGTAATACTGTTTCTGACAGAGTAAGGCCTAATAAATTGGCTGCTACAGCTTTATTGGCCAGAGTTTATTTGTACAACAGTAATTGGTCCGGGGCGATAAAGGAGTCAAGCTATTTAATACAAGACGCGCAACTGAATTTAGAGACCGACCTGAATAATGTGTTTAGTACAACGAGTAAAGAAGCGATTTGGCAATTTCAAAATATCGATCCTAGCTATGAAACTTTAGATGGATTCCGCTATGTTTTAATTTCCGACCCTGGCACCGGTGATCAAGCTGTCGCATTAAGCTCATTTTTGACTAATGCGTTTGAGAACGGCGACAACAGGTTTACCAGCTGGGTGGGGACATTTAATTCTTCAACAGGAACTTATTATTATGCCAATAAATACAAAGTCGGGGTCTACACTCCAGCTGTGCCCATAACAGAGTATACGACGGTATTTAGATTAGCTGAACAGCATCTGATACGTGCCGAAGCCTATGTCAAAAATCACGACACAGCTGATGCGCTTTTGGATCTTAACAAAATTCGACACCGGGCAGGTCTTCCTGATTATTCCGGTTCTACTGATGATCAATCTTTGTTGGACGCTATTTTGCATGAGCGTCAAGTTGAATTATTTACCGAATGGGGACATCGTTGGTTTGACTTAAAACGTACCGGGAAAATTGACGCGGTCATGAGTTCGGTTGCTCCCACAAAAAATGCGACGTGGGAAAGTTACAAAGCGCTTTTACCGATTAGTCAAGACGAAATAACTGCTGACCATAATTTACACCAAACACCGGGTTATCATTAATAAATTATTCTTTCAATGGAGGATAGTCAAATCGATTGTCCTCCAATTACTATTTTAAATTTTATGAAAAAATATTTGCTAGTATTGAGCTTTTTTTTTAGCGTATCGATGGGTTACGCCCAAGGTATTCGTTTTGAAGACCAACTAAATTGGCAACAAATCAGAGAAAAAGCCAGAACGGAACACAAATACATCTTTGTCGATTGTTATGCCACCTGGTGCGGGCCTTGCAAATGGATGGATAAAAGTATTTACCCCCAAGAAAGTGTGGGCACTTATTTTAATTCAAATTTTATTAATGTTAAAATACAACAAGACAGGACAACGTCCGACGCTGATGTAGTAAGGTCAAGGTATGATGATGCAGCTTTGATTATCAAAACTTACGACATTACCGCTTTTCCTACATTTCTATTCTTTGACGAAAATGGAAATATCGTTCACCGAGTCGTTGGCGCAAAATCAACCCCGGATGAATTTATTTCAGCGGCAAAAGAGGCCTTTGACAAAAATAAACAGTATTACAATCAAATGGCCCACGTTCAGGAAAATGCTACTGATACGGTTTACTTGCTTAAATCGTTACACGCAGCGTATGACCTTGATGATAACAGCAATGCACAGCGCATACTTGTACACTATCTAAAAACTGCTCAAAATCCATTTAACAAAGACAATATCAAGTTGATTGCAAATCTGACCAGTCGTACACAAGATATTGGATTTGATTTTTTCTTGAAAAATGCAGCAAGAATAAACAAGGCATTAGGGGTAAATAATGGGGCTCAAGGCAAGGCTGCGCAGGTGATATTTACAGAAAAAATTTCGCCCTTGTTCAAAAAGTCATCAGCGATAAATTATCAAATTCTTGTAAATGATATGCGATCCAAATATCCTGAATTGGGTAATTCGGGTATGTCATATATCATTAATGATTTTATGAAATCTACTCAAAGGTATATCGCTACTATGATAAAAAACTTTGGCGCAGTTAGAGTCGACTGGAATAACTTGAAGAGAAATTTGGATCTCCATTTTCCAAAATACGATTACCATTTGCCACTATTGTTAGCGAAATGTGATTATTACGAAGTTGTTCATGATTGGGGCTCATATGGTGATGTTGCCAAAGAATTGACCACTACTTACCCATACCAAATCAATGACTACGATTATAATGGAATGGCATGGATTGTCTTTTTACATTGCGATAATAAGAGAGCTTTAAAAGCTGTAAAAGAAAAGATGGAGCAAATTATTAAAAGTCGTCCAAGCGACTCTAATATGTGTGATACCTATGCAAACTTGCTTTATAAATTAGGAAATAGAGATAAGGCGCTCGAATATGAAACGACGGCAACAAATTTATTAAAAAATGAACCAGTAGACCGTCCGGAGCACAAAGCGCTCGGTAAAACTTTTGCTGACAATTACAACAAGATGAAAAATAATGAAAGGACATGGCTTTTACCAGAAGACGAAAAAAGCACGCCGAGCGAGATTAAAAAGTAAATCAGTTTGTGAGGTCATCAATATAAGACACCTATAAAAATGTTATCGATTATGAGAAGTGAAAAATTTTATGTATCGAAGTCCCGTGGTAATAACTTCAATTATATACGCGGGAAAATATTAGTTTGTTCATTTTTTGTTTTGTTTACGTTTACTTCAAATGCGCAAAAAAAGGCCCTATCAATAAACGCCCGCGAAAATTGGCCAGCTATTTCATTTTATAAAGATAATATTTCGCAAGATGGTGGATTTATTTTCTACGAGGTAAATACCGGCAGTGTAAAAACCGAAAAGTTTCTGCAGTCAACAAATACTAGTTGGAAAAAGAACATTAACAATAACGGACCTGTTTTATTTGCTCAAAAAGGGAAGGTAGCCATATTTCATCAAGGCATCGATTCACTGGCTATAACAATTTTAGGTACCGATCAAACCACTTACGTCACTGATTGTGATGAAATAACACCTAACGGTATAGCCGATCATTGGGCAGTATTTAAAAGTCATTCGATAGCTGATAAGCTGTTTATTTTAAATCTGACAACCGGGAACAAAGTCAATATAGATAAAGTTGCAGATTTTCGCGCGATGACGAATGGGTTAATTGTGAAGGATCTCATGGGTATAATTAACTATATTGACTTATCTACAAACCAAACAAAACCAATTGATAAAGACATCGATTTTGGATCAATTAAGATTAGCCCAGATAACAAAGCTTTTGTATGTGTCAATTATAATACTGCACCCGCGAAAATTTGTTATTTTCATGAGGGTTTTGAGCATTCAGTTGAATTTGAATTATCACAAATAAGTCGGTTATGCCCGGCTAAGTCGCTAGCATTTAGCAAAGATGGAAATAAGCTGATTTTTCAGTGTACTACATCAAGTTCTTTAGTTTCACAATCGAGAAAAACACCAGTCCCTGTGATAAATGCCAAGATAAGCCTTTCAACTTTAAATAATTCGCTAGATAATGACGATTTAGATAGCGAACAAACAAGGCAGGTAATTCTTGATTTAGTGACTAAGGAAAAACATCTGATACCAATTCAAATAGGTTTTAATCTTCTTAGTGTTTCAAGAGACGGCAATTGGTTTCTATACTGTAAATCCAAGATTGTGAATTCGCAATTCCTGTCCATAAACGAATTGATGGTGATAGATGCCCAAAAAGGCCGTATGAATAAATTAAAAAAATTTTACGGCGTGGGAGTATATGCAAAACTGTCACCTAATGGTAACTATGTGGTTTTTTATGACCCATTAAAAAGCACCTATTATTCCTATAATACTACAACTCAAAGGCAATATGTAATTAGCCGAGATATTAAAGATTCACTGACTTATACAAATGATCATGCGGGAATACCGAACGCAATTTTCCAACCAGTGTGGCTGGATGATTACGAATCAATGCTGTTGTGCGCAAGAAATAGTATTTGGTTAGTTAACCTTGCTGACAAGAAAAGAGCTATTAGATTAAGGGGAGATTTGAATTGTCAGAAACTTGCTTTTCTAAATACTTCTGATGATGATTTGGCCTCAATTAGTGGCGATATTTTTCTGTCAACATTTGATAATAATACTGAGGATGCGGAATTTTACACTTTAAAGTTGAAACCCCAAATCCAACTCAACGTGTTATGGAAAGGTCGTGAGCGTGTTTATTTTAGGGCGTTAGGTACTTGGGCGCTGCCAAACACAAAACCTCCTTTTAAGCCTTTAAAAGCTGATAGTGCCCACGTATTTTTTTTAACGCGTGAAAGCGAAAACCAATTTCCTAATCTTTTTCTAACAAAAAATTTTAAGGAATTTAAACAACTAACGGATCTGCAACCAGAAAAGGAATATAACTGGTACACTACTGAGTTAGTGAAATGGTATGGCAAAAAAAACAAAAATTTAAGCGGTCTACTCTTTAAACCTGAAAATTTCGATGCTAAAAAGAAATATCCGCTCATCGTATATTGTTATCAACAATTTCCAGGTGGAATGCATTGTTTTTCTCAACCTGAATTTGCGAGTGGGTCTATGAATATTCCTTGGTTTGTAAGTAACGGATATCTGGTTTTTGTACCAAACATCGAATTTACGGTTGGCTATACTGGAGAGAGCGCACTAAATACGGTGGTTTCAGGTGTGAAATATTTATCAAAATATTCATGGGTAGATAGTAAGCGTTTAGGCATTCAAGGACATAGTTTTGGAGGCACAAGCGTCTATTATATCATTTCGCACACTTCAATATTTACCGCAGCTGCTCCAGCGGAAGGCGTGACAGATAATGTTTCCGCATATGGAGTGGCAAATCCAAGGATGAAGTATTTTTGGACCATCGGCCAAGGTAGAATGGGGAAATTCCTGTCACAGGATCCGCAGGCTTATATTCGAAATTCACCTATTTTTTCGGCAAAAAAAGTAACTACTCCGTTATTTATGATGGGAAATGAACTCGATAATATTGTTCCAGCAACACAAGCAATGGAGTTTTTTTTTGAATTGAGTGCGCTTGATAAAAAAGCTTGGTTGATAAATTATAAGGACGGAGAGCATGTGTTGGGACTACCTAAAGATCAATTAGATTACACCATAAGATTATCGCAATTCTTCGGCTATTACCTCAAAGGCGAACCTGAGCCACAATGGATGGTTGATGGATCGTTAAGTTTAGAACTAACGAATAAAATGCTTTAACAATTATAAATATTTAGGGTAAGGAACGTGAAAAGTATCCCTTTTTTTGAAGTAAAAGGCCAATTTTTTTTACATAAGAAATAAGATCCTTTGAAATTTTTATTTGTCAAAATTTTATGTCAAGGCATGTAGCTTCTGTTGTTTTATTCTGTAAATGTTTGCTTTTCATCGTGCTGAATTCCAGCGCGCAAATGCATATTTCAAATAAATTATTTGGCAAGTCGGAATGGATCACTAATGGAAAACAGGAGCCCGACTCACCCCGCCGTGCCCCTGTTTTTCTAAAGGATTTTTCTATTCAAAAACCGGTTAGTAAGGTTCAGATTTTTATTTCTGCCTTAGGCTTATTTGAGGCACAATTAAACGGTAGGCCGGTCAGTAATGATTTATTCGCGCCAGGTTTTACGAACTATGAACGTAGAATAGGTTACAGAGCTTACGACATCACCAATTTAGTTCAAAATCAAAACAAGCTGGTAATTACTGTTGGCGAAGGTTGGTACCGCGGCCCTTTTCGTGGAGGCAAACCCCGTGACAATTATGGCGACCAAGCCGGCCTAATTGCTAAACTGGTTATCCGATATAGTGATGGAAGTATACAAAAAATTGTAACCGATCAAAACTGGCATTACATCTACGGCCCGATAAAATATTCTGAATTCTACGGCGGTGAGTTGTATGACGCAAATATCAGTAAGAATAATGAGAAGCCAGTGCAAATGTTGGATCATTCCAAAGCAACCCTTTACCCAGAAACAAAACCACCCGTTCGCAGACATGAAACATTCCCATGTAAAGTGATCCGGACAGAAGTTGACGGTTCACTAATACTTGACTTTAAGCAAAACCTGGCTGGTTGGGTGCAATTGAACTTGAAAGGCCGAAAAGGTGATACGATAAAGATCGAACATACTGAAGTATTGGACAAAGACGGCAATATCTATACCGGTAACCTCAGAGATGCCAAGGCAACAGACAAATATGTGCTCAATGGCATACAACGCATATATGAGCCGCACTTTACCTATCACGGATTTAGAATGCCCGGTTCCGCTGGATCAGGAACGGCAAGATTATCGATATTTCATCTGAAAAATGGTCAGCAAAAGGGGTAGCACTATATTCTGATTTAAAGAAAACCGGAACATTCCAATGCTCCGATCCCATGATCAATAGGCTCCAAAAAAACATTGAATGGAGCCTGAATAGTAATTTTTTTGAAATCCCGACAGATTGCCCGCAAAGGAGTGAACGCGAAGGCTGGACAGGTGACGCGCAAATTTTTGTGCCGACAGCCTGCTACCTCCGGGATGCCCGGTCATTCTATGCAAGTTGGTTAAAGGACCTGGCTTTGGAACAAAGAAAAGATGGTGAATTACCATCATACGTTCCGGCAGTAGCGCCTTACCGAGAGAAACAAGGAGGATGTGCAGGTTGGGATGATGCTGCTACGATTGTGCCTTGGACTGTTTATGAAGTTTACAATGACAAGGCCATTCTTCAAAATCAATATTCTTCCATGAAATTATGGGTTTCTTTTATTCAAAACTGCAGTAAAAAAGGCCTTTGGACCGTGGGTGGCTATGGAGACTGGTACGCACAAGGGCCGACAACCAATATAGCCGTGATCGATCAGTGTTACTGGGCGCTTTCCGCAGATATTGTAGCAAAAGCAGCAAAGGTTCTAGGTAATGCGAAAGATATGCAATATTATTCGGACATGGCTAGGCAGGTACGCGACAAATTTGTGCGTACCTACCTGAAAGCCGACACCTTAAAAGGCAATACACAAACTGCTTATATATTAGCCCTAGCCTTTAATATGCTGCCGAAAAATAAAAAGGCAATCGCGGCCAAGCAATTGGTAAACCTGATTCATAAAAACAACGATCATTTAGCGACGGGTTTTTTAGGGACGCCAAGGTTATTGCAGGTGTTGTCCGACAATGGCTACACAGATGTCGCCTATACTTTGCTTAATCAAAAGACCAGTCCATCATGGCTTTACCCGATCACCAAAGGTGCGACTACAATTTGGGAGAAATGGGAAGGTATCAGGCCCGATGGTACATTGACGGAAACATCATTCAATCACTATGCTTATGGCGCGGTAGGAAGCTGGTTGTATGAATATATAGCTGGCATTCGAAAGGCTGCACCCGGTTATAAAAAAATCCTGATCAAACCGGTCCCGGGTGGCGGATTGACCTGGGCCAAGGCGACATACAAAAGCTGCTACGGCCTGATCAGTTCTTCCTGGAAGATAGAGGGGAAAAACATCCGATATAATATTGTTATACCGAAAGGTACCACTGCCCGTATCGAGTTGCCGAATGGATCACCGAAATTAGTTGGTGCGGGACATTACAAGTTTCTGAGACCAGCCGGCGCTTAAAGAGTTGTGACCTTTACATGAAAAATGAATCAACAGACTCAACAATCTTATAAACTTTTAAAAATTAATAACATGAGAAAGCAACGCAATATCCTCTGCAAGATCTATTTGGTCATGTGTTTATCCATGTGCCTGTACCAGTTAAAGGCGCAGGACAAAGGGAACAACGGTTTGGCGGATTTTCCGGCGAACTTGCAGACAATTGTTAAGGCGGATGATGCCATAGCTTTGGGGAAACTGGCGACGAAAGAAAAGGTTAACGAATGCTATGGTAATTATAGTTTGCTATCGCAGGCGGTGCGTGCAGGGGCTACCAAGTGTTTTGAGTTGCTTGTCGCCAGCGGTGCGAATGTGAACCAGGCTAGCAACGGCTATGTGCCCCCATTTATGCATGCCGTAAAATACGGAAAGCTGGATATGGTCAAAGTATTGATAGCTAAAGGTGCGGATAAAAATTATGTGTATGAAGGTGATGATCCGAATATCTCGGATATGATGCCGCTGACCTATGCAGAGAATTCAAACAAACAGCGGTAGCAGGTTATTTGCCTTCACTAAAATAGCATGCGGCAGTTTTTGTTCATCTTTTTTTTATTATTTTCTGAGGTCTGCTGTCATATCGCGTTTGGACAAAAGCCGGTGATAATGGACGGGCCATATGTACGCTATTCCGGTGATCAGGTCGTCATGTCAACCATCGAAAAGGATGACGACCTGCTCCGGGTAAGAGCCACGCGGTTGCCATTGGATTCTGTGGCGGGATATGAACTTAAGGTGGTGCCGGAGGAAAATAAGGACTGGGCTTTCTGGGTGCATTTGCGGGCGGGTCCAAACCGATTCAGTGCAGATCAGGACAAACTCAGTACCACTCATGATCTAATCATGCCTTCAGTCTATCCTGACCCGGGTAAGCTGTTGTTTATTTCGGATACCGAAGGTGAGTTTGGCAACTTGCGGAATATCCTTTTGGCTTCCGGTGTGATGGATAAGGCTTATCGTTGGATCTTTAGTACGGGCGGCCTCGTCATTGCGGGCGACCTGTTTGACCGGGGTAAGGATGTACCGGCGCAGCTTTGGTTATTGTATAAGCTGGAGGCGGAGGCGAGGGCTTTTGGGGGCCGGGTGCATGTGATCCTGGGGAATCACGACCTGATGAACCTATCTGGTGATTTCCGATATGTGGACGGCAAGTATTTTAAGAATGCCTGGTTGCTGGGGACAGATCCTGCCGGTTTATTTGGCCGGGATACAGAACTGGGTCGGTGGCTTCGCTCGAAGAATCTGGTGGAAAAGATCGGGGACGTGTTGGTCATGCATGGCGGCCTGTCGCCTGCGGCGGCGGCCTTAAAGCTGGATCTCCATTCGATCAACCGGATCTGCCGGCCTTACCTGGCTCATCGCATTTCGGCGATGCCCGATACGGCGGTGTTGTTGATGGGCCCAGAGGGCCTGCCCTGGTATCGTGGTTATTTCCGTTCCCCGCGGGTGTCCATTCACGATTTTGACAGCTTACTCGCGCAATATAGTGCGAAGTATATGGTAGTAGGGCATACCATCCTGCGCTGGGGTATAGCGGGTTATTACGGCGGTAAGCTGATCGGGATCGATGTGGACCGGCATAAAAGCAATACTGGAGCGGTATTGTATTTCCATGGCTGCTGGCAAGCGGTCGATGCTTCCGGGAAGACGCACGACCTCCCGATCCTGGCTGATGACGCGATCATAAAGGATAGGGACATCCTTTAAAATTTTTGCTCGAATTTTGAATAACTCTTTAGTGTTAAGGAGAGGCTGAAAAATTAAGCAATAAACGCTGATCAATATATACTCGAATAAAGGCGCAGGTCAACCTTTAAAAAAGGACATGATTGCATACCTTTATTCATCTAAATCTTAATAATGACAATTGATAATATTATAAAGGTAACAGAGCTATTATTAACCTTTGTTGGATTTTGCATCGGTTATGTTGTGTTCCGGTTACAAGCTAACACATTTAGGCTTCAGCAAAAAACGACACAACTCCAGTTAGTTGCACTTAAAGAGCAACAGCAAATTACGAATTTAGAACAACAGAGATTTTTATTGCAAATTATGCCTCGTTTTGCAAAGAAGTCTGATTGGCCTGAGGATGTATTCGACAATCCTAAACCATCTCCGTTCACATTTGGCATCACACTCAACGCCAATACTTGCTCGAATTGCTTAATACAAAATATCGGCGGGAACCTCCAAGACTTAATACATGAATTTCGTGTTGCTTCGATTCAATTAGGGGAAACTATAATGTTTGGTCAAGGTACCGGGCATCCAGAAAAATACAAAGAGATATTATATGTGACTATCACATTTGAGGATAGTCTTAAAAATAAATATGTGCAAATCATGCATGGTCAATTAAAAGCAATGCAACTTACTCATCCAATTCCCTACTCGGGAAATATGACAAAAGATAAGGCCTTTGAAATCTTAGCGGGAATGATGAACGGTAAACAAGGATTTAATATTCACCGAAAATAAATCACATCATGTCTGAAGACTCTTTATTGAAAAAAATTACTGATAGCGGCATTATAATCGCTTCTTTAACCGCTGGTATTTATTTTTTTAGTCAATTATATCAAACAAGAAGAGCAGAGCTTTTTCAATATCCATCATTTATGGTCGAAACTGATATTGGCAATTTGGTGGACTTTGCATCAAAATTTGGTATGATGGTTTTGCTGTATTTCATGTTCGGTAGCTTAATATTTCTTGCCATTAAACGAATATTTCTCGTTCCAAACATATTTGCTTATTTGGTGATGCTCGTCAATTGCATCATGTTTTCCTTGTATAGTACTATCGAAATTAGCTCCCCTATTCACCAGTTTGCAGAACAGCAATTTATTTATTTTAATGGATTTATATTTTTATACCTGACTATAAGACGCATAATAAAATATCGAAAGGGAGATTCTTCGTTAGGTTATCAACCATTGTCAAACACCTATTCAATATTCTATTGGATAGGAACTTTTGTGTTTTTATGCGGTGTGAGTATACAACTAGGTGTTAACGACGTCTCAAGTAGGAACAACTTTTTTGTAACACGTAAAAACGTGATTGTTGTAGGGAAATATAAAGACTTCATGATTGGAAAACCATATAATCCCAAAACTGGGAAATTAAGTGACAGTGTATTATTAATTAAAAGTGACGAATCAACGATTGTTGTGAGAAAAAATATTCCAAATCTTGAAATAGGCAAAAGGTTTTTTCGGCTTAACGAAATAAGCCTTTAACAACTTAGGGCAAATCAAAAACGCTGGCATTAGGGCCGTATAGTCCGTAAAATTAAAATGCTATGATATCGCGTGTCATTCTTTGGTAAAATATGAATCTAACCTAACGATTAATCTATTTAGATAAAATTCTTTTATCGACAATATGAGCACGCTGAGTATCGATGAAGTTTTGATGAGCTAGCTCAAAATCTGCTATAAGCGTCAGGGATCCAGGTTCTGAGTCAGTGTCCTAACAGCCCTGCTACTCGGTCCCCTAGGTCAGCACTGTAGGTAATTCCGTTGCAATTTACCGTGCCTAAATTGCTTTAAACAAAGATCTCGATACCCCTGATGTGGTTGAAATTTAACGAAGATAATAATTGGGCGGTGCTGGCGATATCTTAAGATTCGCCGAATATACCTATCGGCAATTAGGAAAACAAAGATAGAATGGGGTTCCTTTGATATGCCGTAAAAGTTAGCGATATCAATTGATTCCCAAGTGAAGAGTTAAAGAACGACTGGCAGCTATGCTCGCGCTCGAAATCCCTAAACCCGAGAGGCCTCTGACGCGGCGATAGAGCCCGCAAGCCCTTCAACTCAATAAAGGAATCGTTTTCTGCACGGTAATTAATTCAACCCGGCACCCGGGGTATCAGCTAATAAGGTGTTTATCTTGGCAATGATGGCTATTTGCTTCGATACGGGTTGCCCTGCTTGTAAAGTCTTCGTAAGTTTGATGAGCTCAGCCATCCGTTTCCGTTGGCTGTCCATGTTTTGAAGCAATGCATAATTTATTTTGTCAAAAAGTTTTTCAAAGGAGCGGGCGGACGGATCCTTAGCGATGGGCAGTGGATTGATCAGAAAAGCTTTGCGGCTGTCAAATTCGATCTCATAGCGCGCGATCTGCACCTCCCTAATGGAACGGTCTCTTTTGAGATGACGGTAAGTATCCTTAAAGTAATGGTCCCCAAGCGTTTCCTTCAACGTTCTTTGCAAAATATCGATGTCGTCTTTAGGCCGGATGTCCAATATGCTCATTGCCTGGAAATCCTCGCGTTTGTAACCGTATTCCCATATCGCAGCCTCGTTAACGGCCAAAAACCCCAAAGTCTCCTGGTCGAATACCCACATCGGATCAAAGCTCCTGAAAAATAATTTACTGAAATCGGTATCCATCATCCCGCTTTACTATAGGTTTTGTATAAAATAAACAAAGCCCCCAATAAAACTAGGTAAGCAAACACAAAAATTTATCCTCGGACTGATGGCTAAACCAATTTCTTCAGGTTATCAACATTGCCTTCCACCTGTGCGTTGAACGCTGGCCGGGTTTTGGCAAGACCTTAATCCCCTGATAATCAAAAAATACATCACCATGCACCAAGGACAAATTATCGAACACGCTGTAAGAAAGAACGGATACAACATTAGTGATCTTGCCAGGGGATTAGACATCAATCGCCGTAGCGTTTACAATTATTTTGCAAGCCCCAGGCTTAAGCCCAACTTGATCTTACAGATCGGATCGATCTTAAGGCACGATTTCCGCAAAGATTTTCCGGAACTGTATACGCAGGAAAACGAACAATTGCACGCGCCGAAGGTCGCCAAATCGCCTGTTGTAATTATCGACGAAGAGTTGGAATATAAAGAAAAATACATCTCTCTGTTAGAGAAATACAACGAACTTTTGAAAGAGGCGCACGCAATGGCGGAATCGGAATAACTGCGGCGCCTCAAGATTCAATACCTCAAAGTGTGGAAATTTATACACAATTCGGGCAATTATTTACACATTGATCTCATCCTTTGTGCTGAAACTGATCTTCCCCGATCATAAGTTATCAACATTTGAGCAATTGATATGCCACAGCTTTGTTTCTGACGCCGACATGCCAATTTTTACCTGATCACCAACTCCGGCGTATTTGACAGGTTCTCTTTACTGTTCAAAAGAACCGTTGCATTTTTATCCGCAACATCTTTGATCAAAAAACTTGCGGTCCGGTCACCCGCTACCTGCGCCTTGATGAATGCGGTGACATCAAATTCAATCCGGCTGGATACACCGCTCAACGCTGCCGAACTGATCGCGGCTGCAGCCGGTTGGGGTGCATTGTTAAAAGCGATCCCATTCTCAGACCAACTATCATTTTCCAATCCAAACAGGGATAGGTTGATCGTGTTGCTGTTATCGATATTTCTGCCGTAAAGACGGAGTGTGGCAGCGTTTACGCTACTGATGTTCGCTAAAGAAAACTTCAGGTAAGCCGTTCTCTGGTAATTACTGACCTTCGACCCTTTGACCACCAGGGAGGTGTCCGCACCATAGTTCAACAAACTAAAACTACCATCCCGCACAAATGCGTCCGCAACCGGCGCGATTCGCTCACCCGGGCCATCCACGACCGGTACGCCTTTGTAATTGATGGCAGAAAAGTTACCACCCGTATAGTAGATATTGCCATTGAAAACGGCCGCGACACCTGCCGATTTCTTCGCCCGCATGGGTGCCAGTTCTGACCAGGTATTGGCCAGCGGATCATAGGCTAATATCTGTTTCCCCGGCGTATTGTGCGCGGTCTGGCCGCCCAGCACAATGATCCGGTTACCATAAACGACCACGCTCGAAAGGATATGGTCCAGGGCAATCGGCATGTCGGCCGCAGTTGTCCATACGTTGCTGACTTCATCGTAAACCTGCACCGTCTTTTGCGGCACCGAAGCTTCGTTCTGGTTATGGGAGCCACCGAAGATATAGATCTTGCCGTTGAAGACCGCTGCCCCCGGATGGTTTACCGCATTGAGCAGGGGAGCACGCGAACGCCACCCGGCGTCCAGGTCAGCCAGGTCCAGGGCCAGGTGGATCTTGGTGTCCGAACGGCTCAGTTTTGCACCCCCGATATAGTGCAGCTTGCCGTTTAAATAACGCAGCTGCCCGGCACCCAATTCTTCCGGCAGGTCCGGGAAACGGGTGTAGTCGTTCGTGGCTACATTATACCGCCATACCTGCTTGGTCCCGAAAATTTGACCGGTACCCGCTGCATTGGAGGTATATCCGCCTGCCAGGTAAATAGCCTTGCCATCCGTGGCCACGGCAACATGCGTCCCCCCGCCAAAGTTTGATCCGTAGGGCTCATGCGGCAGGCTTTTGATGGAAGCCCAGCTGTCCTTGATAGGGTCATAAACATAAGCCCGTTTCGTAGGCGTCCATTGCGGACGTTTATTGACATCAAATCCGCCGAATATATACAACTTGCCGTTAACGACCTCGCCCTGGATCTCGTGCGTCGAGGTGGGCTGGGGTTTTGCCATTCCCCAAGTCAATGCTGAGAACTGGTCGTCGGCCGCAAATAGTTGAGTATGCGCCTGGCCGGATGTATTCTCCATAACGACCGGCGGCGTCGCGTATTCCGCTTTTTTACAGCTGGCGAAGCCGGCCAGCACCGTTAACACCAAAAGTGACTGAGGTAAATTATTCTTCATAAAATAAGTAGATGGGTTGTATCATAAAACTACCAAGAATTATTCCGTTAAACTGACCAAGCAGAAAATTGCCCTGAATATGAGCATTAATTAAATGGCTTGTCCAGTAAGCATTTAGCGAATATAATTTAATTTATAGAACATTTTTTTTCTTTATATGTCGTAAGTGTAGTTTTGACACACAGTCATAACGATAAAAAATAAAGACAATGAAAAAATTTACTTTTCTAATGGTGATGATCCTGGCCATGCTGCATACCGGTCTAAAGGCCCAAATTCAAAAAGGCAACGTGATGGTGGGCGGTAACTTCGCCAATTTAGACCTCGGGCTGAATGGCGCCAAGGTTTTCAGTATCGACGTGACCCCGAAAGCAGCCTGGTTCATCCAGGACAACGTTGCACTCGGCGGGTATGTGAACCTGGGGATACAAACCGCGAAGGGTTCCAGCACCACGACTAATTACGGCGTAGGTGCACTGGGACGTTACTACACAGGTGCTGATGTGGAGGTTTTAAAACACGGACGCTTTTTCGCAGAAGCAAATGCCGGTCTCGGCGGGATCAATGTAAGCGATGGCGGTGGCCATACCAATGGCCTTGACCTTGGCGTCGGCCCGGGTTTCGCCTATTTTATCACCCCGAACATCGGGCTGGAAACCCTTTTGAAATACAAAGGTGTGGTGGGCTTCGGCAATGCGGTCAACCAGTCCAATTTGAACCTGTCTTTCGGCCTGCAGATCTATTTGCCCGGACGATCCACCGCAAACAAAGTACGGAACGACGTAAAATAATCAGGAACGGCTGATATGATCGAGCCAGGCAAATTTTGCCTGGCTTTTTTCGTTCTCCTATACGGAAGCCGCCAGTTCCTTCGTTTGAATAATTAGCGAGCGAGTAATTCCCATTAATATCCAGTGTATGCATAACGGTGAAAAGGTAAAATCTATCATCCGGAGGTCCCGGTACAGCGTTTCCGAATTAGCGGCCGCCTTAAAAGTCACGCGGAGGACCGTTTACAATTGGTTGAATGACCAAAACCTCAAACGGGATACGATCTACAAGATCGGGCAGCTGCTGCGGCATGACTTTTCGATCGAATTCCCGAATCTTTTTCGTTCGAGGGACTTTCAGTTCGATGGTCCTTTATCCTTCAGGATCAACCCGTCTGAATCCGAATATTTCAAAGACCGTTACCTGGAACTGCTCCAAAAATACAATGACCTGTTACGGTCCACCAAAGGGGCATCCCACAAAAACAAAAAGTCTTAGGTTAAAAATGCACCCGCTTTACTACGAAATGGGGTAATCGTTTCATTTACGCTGAAAATTGCAACCATTTACAAAATCATCATGTTGTATAGGTACACTACTTAAAAAAACAACATGAAAAAAAGATCATTAGTATTTGCCGCCGGGGTCTGCCTGATGGCCATGGCGGCTTGCAACAGCAACGGTAAAAAACAAGCTGCGGACAGCGCGCTGAGTGATACCACCGCTACGACAGGGACCGACTCCACGAAAAGTTTAAAACCCGCCGGCCCGGCACCGGCCTGGGGTAAGGACATCAAACCTGAAATGCAGGTGGTGATCGAAAAGTTAGCCTCTTATGGTGATAAACCCATACCCCAGTTGACCGCCGTCGAAGCGCGCAAAAATCACACGCCGACAGACGCCGTCATGGATGTGATGAAGGAACACAACATCGGCAAACCCGTCTTCAATGTGGATACGGCAGGCAAAGATATCCCCGGCGCTGATGGGAACATCCATGTCCGCGTCTATACGCCGAAAACCAATGCGGCCAGCTACCCGGTCATTGTTTATTACCACGGCGGCGGTTTTGTGATCGCCAACCTGGACGTTTATGATGCCTCCGCTAATGCGCTGGCGGACAAGACCGGTGCCATCGTCGTTTCCGTCGCCTACCGTCTTGCCCCGGAACATAAATTCCCTGCGGCGCACCAGGATGCCTATGCCGCCTACAAATGGGTGACCGAAAATGCCGCCTCGATGAAAGGTGATCCCAAGAACATCGCCCTGGCCGGCGAAAGCGCAGGCGGCAACCTGGCGATCGCGACAGCGATCAAAGCCCGCGACAGCAAGATCATGCTGCCAAAGGCCATTCTGGCGGTCTACCCGGTGGCGCAATCCGATATGAATACGCCTTCCTACACCAAAAATGCCGGTGCAAAACCGCTGGACAAACCGATGATGGCCTGGTTCGTCAAAAATTACCTGAACAGTATGGCTGAGGCGAAAGACCCGCGGATCAGCCTGGTATCGGCCGATCTGAAAGGACTGCCCGCTACGACGATCATTACCGCCGAGATCGATCCGCTGCAGAGCGATGGGATGATGATCGCAGAAAGACTGAAAGCGGCGGGCGTCACCGTCGACAGCAAGAACTATGAAGGTGTTACCCACGAGTTCTTCGGGATGGGTGCTGTCGTGCCCCAGGCTAAAGATGCCGAGGAATATGCAGCCGCCCAGCTGAAAAAAGCTTTTGGCAGGTGATCAGCCTGAATAGGAAATTTTGTAAAGCGCCGGGAAGAATCAGCCCGGCGTTTTTTGGCACTAAGCCATATCTTTGACCAGCCCGTACATTTCGATCAGTTTTTTTCGCATCGTTTGGACTTCTTCCTCTCTCAGTTTCAATTTTGACCGGGATGCCGCTATGGTCCGTGCGGTAACGAGGTTAACCTCATTACCTTTATTGAACAGGGCAGCTAAGCTGATCCCGAACACGTTAGCGATCGTATTCGCGCGGGAAAGGGTAAGCTCGGTTAAGCCTTTCTCGATCCTGTAAAATGCCGCTACCGGTAACCCTAACTTTTCAGCCATTTGTTGCCGGCTCCATTGACGCCTTTGGCGCAGCGTTTTTATTGTTGTGCAAATCTCAGACATAGGTGATCAGTTGTGCGTTTTCACCTTGTATACGATCGCGGAACGCCAGGGTTACACCGCTTATTTCTTTGAATTCGTATTGGCGGTGTCCAGTTTGGCCCTGGAGGTGTCAAATCCCCCAATGGCAGAAGAAGATGAAGCCCCCTTTGCAGCTGCGGTCGTGCTATCAGCAGGGCTAACCCGGTCCGGGTGTGCGGCCGAGCTGTCGGCTGCATTTTCGTTAGAATTACTGCTGCAAGCGGTTATGGCCAGGCAGCAAAGCAGGCAGAAGGCACCGATTAGGTTTTTCATAGCGATGATTTTTTTTATTAGAAACGGGTACGGAGCATCAATTGTTTGCCTGGGCGAGCGCCAGGCGGGCGGCATCCAGCACCCGGAGGCGGAGACCGGTTTCCCCTTTAGTCAGCTTTTCCAGCAAGTTGATCTTGCGGCGCAAGTATTTTTTGAGTTTTTCCGGACGGTACCGGCTTACCCACCGGATATTATCGTCCAGGTCCGCATACTTGACCGTTTGTGCCAAGCCACCGGTCGTGGTTAGCCGCTTTTCTTCCAATTCCTTTCTTTGCTTTTTACGCAGTTTCGGGTAAGCTTCCTTAGTATAAACGTCGCTCAATTCGACGACAGCCCGGATAATGGTACGTATCGCATCCGCATCATAGCTTAACCCGGCCAGTACCGCATGCAGTTTTTCTTTGGTCGTGAGACCGTCCTCCAGTAAGTCGTGGCATAACCCGGTTTCGTAAGCCAGGCCGGCCCGCTTACCGGCAAGTTCGGCGACAGCAACCGCATGTCTGAAATAGGGCTCCCCGCTAAGCGGGATGCGCTTCCCCTGATAGCGCTCCGCTACCCAAGCTTTGAGCGCAGATCTGCGTGAGATGTCATCCATTTCGGCTCATTTACTTTTACCGATCTCGTGTTTCGGGGGCACGACCGCAACGTCCTCTTCCGCTTCTTTTTGTTCGACATGTACCGCAAATTCCGCCGGCGCGATCCTCACGCCGTAGAAATCCGCATAGGCGCGTGTGAATTCTGCCCCGAAATACAGGATCGCCGCCGTATAGTAGACCCAAAGCAGAATAACGATCAGGGAACCCGCAGCGCCATAGGTCGAACTCGTCCCGCTTTTGTCGATGTAAATACCGATCACGATGCGGCCGATCATAAACAATACGGCGGTGAACAAAGCGCCGGACCGGACATCTTTCCAGCGGACCCTGGCGTCAGGCAATACTTTAAAGATCACGCCAAACAGAATGGCGATCACGGCAAAACTGATGAATGCATTTAAGATCTTAAAAAAAGTTACCGTAACCGCCGGCACAAATCGGGTCAGGTAATCGCTGGCCGCGACCAGCGCACCGTTGACCACCAGGGATACCAGCAGCAGAAAGCCGATGGCCACGATGATCGACCCCGATAACAGCCGGTTCTTCAACAGTTTGATCCAGCCCACCTTTGGTTTGGGTTTGACTTGCCAGATGATACTGATCGATTCCTGTATCTCCCCGAAAACGGTCGTCGCGCCCAGAACCAGCGTAACGGCACCGATGATCACGGATATCGTGGATTTCCCGCTGGTCTGGAGGTTTTTGAGCATATCCTGGATCTGTTTGGCTACGTCGTTCCCGACAAGCCCGTTGATCTCGTGGAAAATCTTGCCCTGTATCGCATCTTTACCGAGCACCAGGCCGGCTATGGAGATGGCCAGCAGGAGCAAAGGCGCTAAAGAAAAAATGGTATAATACGCCAGGGAGGCGCTGTATTTCAAAGCCAGGTCATCGCTGAAGCCGCTGAAAGCTGCTTTCAAAATCGTAAAGCCGTTTTTAAAGGCTTGTTTGGTGAAGTAATCTTTGAGTGCCATCGATTGGGTAGGTTTTGGGTTTGTGAATGTGGTTGAGATAACGGTTCAGTTTCCGGAGCCCCGGCGGGCGGACGGATCCGCCTTTTGGCACCGGGCCGGAGCGTCCATAGGGTCCGGAGGATGCTGCGGGTACCCCGGAACCTGGCGGCCAGCTCGGGGCCGTCCACCTTTGTCCTTTGTTTTAATTTCGCGATAGCCGATCTAAGCCCTTCGGCATCTTTGATGTTGCCCATGTATTATCAAGCACATACATCCGGTTTGGTTTGCAAAAAAACAAAAAACAAAAAGTGCCGCTTGTTTCAGCGAAGAATTCTGCTTGTTAAATTCTTGGTCTTTTTCTCCTGGCCGGGATCGGATCCGGTTTGATCTTTTCAAAGCGCGGGGGCGGGTTAACCGCTTCTTCCACGCGGATCCTCACCGTAAGTTCCCGGTCGCCCATGACCTGTCCATCCAGCGCGTCGATGACCCGGTCCGCGTCTTTCCGGCTTTCCATTTCGATAAAGCCGTAGCCTTTGCTCTTGCGGGTGACTTTGTTCCTGACCATCTTCAGCGTGACGATCGTCCCATGAGGCCCCACCAATTGCGCCAATGCCAGTTCATCCGTTGCCAGTGGGAAACCGCTAATAAAAATCTTAGTGATCATGCTTGACAAAGATACCAAATGAAAACACCCTCTCGGCTATTTTATAGTGCTATTAAAACACTTATCTTTTAAAGCTGTAGTATAATGAGTAACTATCATTTAAAAAAGGAACCATGGACATCACCTTAGAACAAGCGGAAAAGATCTCAACCGCTGCAAAAGCAAAAGCCATCGAGCTGGGCGTACCGATGAATATCGCTGTCGTTGACGCCGGTGCGAACCTGAAAGCGTTCCACCGGATGGACAATGCCTGGCTCGGATCGATCGACATTGCGATCAGGAAAGCCAAGACGGCAAGGTATTTTGATATGGAAACGCAGGAATTAGGCAAACTTTCCCAACCCGGTGAACCCTTATACCAGATCGAAGTATCCAATGGCGGGCTGATCACATTCCCCGGGGGTATCCCGCTGAAAGCGGCGGATGGGACGGTGATCGGCGCGATTGGGGTTTCAGGCGGTCTGGTCGACCAGGATTTCCAGGTTGCCTCCGCCGGCGTAGTTGCATTTTTGGCAAATCGTTAACTACGTCATGATGAAAACCCATTTCACTGAAAATACATGCTATCATCGATTATGTATTGGCCGGCGGTCTGCTGTACCTGCCCCTATGTCGCTTTGACCAAGCAACCGGCAGCGCTCAAAGGCTTGATCCCGTTCCGGACGCACATGAAGATCGATCCCTTTAACATTGCGCAATTTGCCGCGCAGAGCTTATTGCCTTCTTTTCGTAAACACCGTAAAGAGCTGATCTACAACCTGGCATTCACCGCAATCGCCGGCTTGACCGTCCTGTTAACGGACCGCGAGGCAAGTCCAGCCAATTGATTTAATATTTATGGAACTTTTTTACCTGATATACATGAGCCGTGCGGCCCGCAAAATGCACCCCGAGGATCTTGACGAGATCAGGATCCGGGCTGTGGCAAATAACCGCAAAAAGGACATTACCGGCATGTTACTTTTCATAGAAGAAAAAAGTGAGTTGGACGGCTGGGGCCGTTTTATACAGGTTTTGGAAGGGCAGGAAGAAGCCGTACGCAACTTGTACCGCTCGATCCGCAGGGACAGCCGGCATCAGGAGGTCATCGAGCTATTTACCTATCACATTGACCGGCGCAATTTCCCCGCCTGGAGCATGGGATTCAAAAGATTGGGTAGTGAGGAGCTTCCTCCTGAAGTGAAAGGCTGGTTCGATCCACGAAACTTTCCTGACACAACGGGTAAAGAACGCTTGAATATCCCGCTGAACTATTTGCGGTCCTTCTACGATCTGTACAGATGATCTCTCTTTAACCGGCATGGCCCCGTACCAATAACAAAGATTTATCTATGGTATAACTCCCTGGAAAGGTGTATATTAGCATTACCTCCTGTACCCTTAAAGTTATCCCTATGAAACCTAACTTATACAAAGTACTACTTGCAGGCCTTGTAATGGCAACGCTATCTTGTAAAAGAGAAGATCAGCTTCCGGCACCTGAGATCAACTCTGACCCAACACTAGCTGCAGCTGCAGGGGCTGATCATCGACCAATGACGGTAGTAACCATAGCGGGGAAGTATAGAACCCGGGATTATGTAGACGGGCCGGGTGACCAGGCAAGGTTTGGAACAACCGCGGGTATTGAACTAACAGATGATGGTACGTTATATATCGTGGACCCTTACAACCAGAAGATTCGAAAGATCACAACAGACGGTATCGTGTCGACAGTTAATATTCCCAAAAACAGTCGTGGTGAATCCTTGTCCCGCCCTAACCTTGTCAGGGTCCAAAAGGACGGTACGATCAATGTCTTAGCAGGTACTAATGACTACATGGGTAGCCCTAATAAATTTTGGATCGTCAAGCCCGGAGCAACTACGTCTATAACCTCTGGTAAGCGTAGTATAAACGATGACTACTGGGTTCTCTCAAAAGACCCCTACAATGACTATATGTTTATTGGTGGCCTCGAAAACACATTCGATGGGCTCGGTAACAACTATCAAAACGCGTTCCTGGAAAAGTTTTTACCTGATGAGAATGGCGTATATGGCAAGGAGAGGCAGTACCTGCCTCCTCCGGGCGGATATAGTCCGGTGGTAACCAGTTTATTCTGCGGATACAACGCTGTTAAGTACATAGTCTTACATTCACAGGCCTTATTTAAGTTGACGCCATCGGGTCTATTTCAAATCCTCTATCAGAGCAATAACTTTGTCAGCATAAACGATGTGATCGCAACGAAAGATAGTCAGACGCTTTACATAACGGAAGGCGGAGCCATAAAGGCGATAACCAAGGGCAAAGTTCGTTATCTTGTTGGCCCGCATACCAACCTGAAAGGGAAGGATGGAGTAGGTGCCAATGCAGATGTCTATGCGTTAAATCTTGCGCTATCTAAAGATGAGTCTACGCTCTATTTTACGGATAACTCAAGTCGTGTAAGGAAGTTACTGCTCCTTTGAGCGCATCAAATGAGGGCAAAATTATTACGGGCTTACCTGGAAAGGAATTATGGCGCCTTCACCCTGTCCGGAGCAGTCTTGTAGCCAGACGGAATCTTTAGGTTCATCTTTATCCCGGAGTTTTTTCAAAGCATGCAGGTACAACAGGCCGAAATAACGCTTATAGAGCTCCGCAAAAGCAGATCCGTCATCAGCGCTTATTGATGCTACCAATTCACGATCACTCATGGAATCATCAATCTCCATACCGTAACCCGTTCAAATAAAGCTTATCAATTAATTGGTTATAATTGTGCGTAGAACTGTGCCTAACGGTGTCCTTTGTGATTCCTATATGCGAGCATAGTGATCTGATCGCTATATTTAAGCCATGACGATAAAAGCAATTCTATCTGCCGCCCTGCTTTCTGTAACCGGCTATAGCGCCTGGGCCCAGGATGCGTTCAAGGAAAAGCCGCATCTTTTCAGCACCCCTAAAAATTACGTGGTCAGCTACACGGCCACCGCGCCAAATATTGACGGGAATATCCATGACCCGGTTTGGCAGCAAGCCGCCTGGACAGATGAGTTTGTCGATATCGAGGGCGATCTGAAACCCAAACCACAATTCAGCACCAAACTGAAAATACTTTGGGGCGATAGCTGCCTTTATCTTGCCGTAAAAATGCAGGAACCGCACTTATGGGCCAAGCTTACCGAGCATGACCAGGTCATTTTCCAGGATAATGATTTTGAGATCTTCATCGATCCGGACAATGATGCCCGCAATTACTTCGAGATCGAAATCAACCAGCGCAACCAAATCTTCGACCTGTTCCTGCCCAAGCCGTACCGCGATAGGGGCGATGCCTTGATCAGCTGGGATGCAGCCGGTATGAAAAACGCCGTACAGCTGCAGGGATCACTGAATAACCCCGACGATCAGGACGACGGCTGGACCGCTGAATTCCAAATTCCTTTCCGGGATATCAAGATGGGCTTCGGCAGGGGTGCACCAGCCGATGGAACCGTCTGGCGCATCAACTTTTCGCGGGTGGAATGGGATACCGAAGTAAAGAACGGCAAGTACGTCAAACAGAAAAATGCCCAGGGCAAGAACCTGCCCGAGCGTAACTGGGTATGGTCGGCTCCCGGCATCGTCAGTATGCACGCGCCCGAACGCTGGGGATACCTGCAGTTTACAAAGAACCAATCGGCCAAGGCCATACCCTTCAAAGTGCCCTATGCCGATCTGCAAAAACAGTACCTCTGGCTGGTTTATTATACGCAGCAAAAATACCGGCAACAGCATCATACCTATGCCAACAGCCTGGCAGATCTGGGTATAAGCTCT
>JAESTD010000248.1 GCA_016763755.1 Mucilaginibacter sp. | reverse complement strand
CATGAATTTCGCCACCTAACAGCACCGCCAATTGTCTGGAGATAGTTAACCCCAAACCAGTTCCGCCATACTTCCTAGTCGTCGAACCATCTGCTTGTTGGAAAGCTTCAAATATGATGCGCTGTTTATCAGCAGGAATGCCAATACCACTATCTTTTATTTTAAAGGCAACCGTATTGGGCCTTACCCCTGCAACAGCCGTTATGCTGATAGAGCCGCCCTCCGGTGTAAATTTAAATGCATTTGATAACAGGTTTTTAATAACCTGTTCCACCCTTTGTTTATCGGTACTGATGCTTTGCGGAACGCCCGCTGCGGCCGTTGTAAAGTTTATATTTTTATTGATCGCCACTTCGGCAAACAGGGCCTGCATATCGCCAAGAATATCAGAGATACGGGCGTCTTCGTTCTGCATATCCAGCTTGCCCGATTCAATTTTTGATAAATCGAGAATATCATTTATCAGCGTCAACAGATCGTTACCTGCGTTGAAAATTACGCTGGCATATTTGATCTGGTCGTCAGATAAGTTTAGTGGCTTGTTATCCTTAAGGATGCGTGCCAATACCAGGATGCTATTCAGCGGCGTACGCAGCTCATGGCTCATGTTGGCCAAAAACTCAGATTTGTACCTGCCGGTGGTTTCCAGTTCGTTTGCTTTTTGGGTGATAGATTGGCGGGCCTCTTCAATGGCCTGGTTCTTCTCTTCTAACAAGCTGGCTTTCTCTTCCAGTTCGGCGTTGATGGTACGCAGCTCTTCCTGTTGTACGCGCAACTCTTCTTCTGATGCCTGCAACATTTCTGTTTTGTTCATCAGTTCTTCGTTGGTAACACGCATTTCTTCCTGCTGCGCTTCCAATTCCTCTGCCTGTTGCTGGGTTTCTTCGAAAAGATCATGCATGATGGTGCGGGCCTGCGAAGTATTTACTGCAACGGCAACATCTGAGGCAACTCGTTCTACGTATTCTTTTACTGCCGGATGGATCTCGCCACGGAAACCTAACTCTAATACGCCCTTCAGTTTTTTATCAAACAGGAACGGAACAATAAAGGTCTCTATCTGCTCGTCCTGGATAATAGAACTGGTTAATTGCAGGCTATCATTAAGTTTACCTTTTACCACGGCAGCTTTTCCATCCTTGGCAGCCTGGCCTATCCAGCCTTCGGAGATACGGATAGATTGTTTTATTTGAGATGGATCTGCAAATGCATATGACGCATATAGATCAAGTTTTTCCTCGTGCTCGTTATACAGATACAAAGTGCCGCTAAATGCGCGTGAGTAGCGGCTAAGTTCAGTTAGGACATTTTCAGAAAGCTCTTTTTCGCTTTGCTGGCCCTGCATCTTATCGTTTAAAGTACCAATACCTGTAAGTAGCCAGTTTTGGGCTTCGTTCTCTTGTAAAACCTTCTCTAATTCTATGTTAGCCAACCTCACTTCTTCTTCAACACGTTCCTGACGTTTAAATGTAGACTGGATGTAATAGAACATCACTACGATAATGGCCAGGAAAAACAAACATCCAATAACAATAATAAGAATGGCTTGCGCTGATGCTTTGTCTGATGCCGCCTTACGCTCGGCAAGCAAATTGTTCTCAGATGATACCACGCGATTATTGATATCCCGGATGCTATCCATGTTCTGCTTGCCACCCAAAAACATTTTGTTGGCAATCATGTACTCCAAACCCATTTTCTCGCGGGTATCGATATTGGTTTTTAAAACCAATAACTGGCGGTTAACCAAATCTTTCAGCGAATCGATGCGTTTAGCTTGCGCCGGATATCGATAACCAGATTGCTCAGTTGATACAGATGCTCGGTAATTTTGGGCACCGCGGCGTTGTATGGATCAAGGAAAGTCTTATTGGCAGTAGCGCCGTAACCGCGCATGCCCGTTTCGCCATCTATCAATAGTTGCAAAACCTCATTCGAGGTTTTGATAACCTTTTGGGTATGGTCAACCCAAACGGTATCTTCCTCAAGTTGCTTAATGCTTTTAAAGGATAATATACCAACTATAAATACAAGCACAATAGATATTGCAAAGCCTGCTAATACCTGGTTACGAAACGAAAGCTTGAGCATAGAGAAAATCGTGGTTTAAATTGGTGCAAATATGTTCAAAAAATATGTGTACCCGAAATAGATGTTGTGCAATAAACACACAGGTGGTATTACTGGGCAACCTGCTGTATATTAAGTGGTTTTTTAGTTGACAATGCACCGATTAGCGATAATATGGCACCAGCGAAAAGTGTGTACATACCCCACTTAAATTTTATCTGCCTTTCCAGAAAAGCACTAACACCTTTAAACGGAAGTGAGCCAAACATGCTTTTCACCTTAAAAATTACGCCGGCATACAACACAACTACCAAAACCACGGCCACCCAGGCTGCTATACGTATAACCTTGGTTTGATTAAGTACAGTACACAAAATGCCGATAACCCCTACCAGCAATAAAGTGATCCCAAACGGGCGATTAGCCTGGTAAAGCGTAAAGTTGGTGACATGAAAGGCACGCAGCAGCGGGCAAAACGTGCCTACTATCAATATAAAAAAGCCAAGAAGAGCTAAGAGAGATGAAGGTCGCATTTATTGGGGTATTGATTGATGTTAGCGGGTTATCTCCATTTTATCGGCGAAGTGGGCGCAATAATCGCGCAGGTCTTCAACAATATTTTGCTCGCCGGTGGCGCGTAAAAAAGTATCGCCCATGGTTTGCAGGGTTTCGTAGAAGAAACGTTTCATTTCATCAACCGGCATCTCTTTTGTCCACAGGTCAATTTTCATGGTGTTTTTATAGCTCGGGTCCCAAACAGAAAGCATCATGGCTTTTACGGGCACGGCATCTTCCCCTTTAGCATCAGTTGATGTCCACACAATTTTTTCGGGAACGTTATTATCGTCGAGGGTAACGGTTAGCTTTATTTCAGCTGTTTTCATTTTTCAATTAGTGATTGAGTGAATTAGTGATCGAGTGATTTCTTATCTGCACATCTGCATATCCGATCCCGATATCCATCGGGACTGCACATCTATCATACTTATTTAACAAGGAAAAAAATAATCAGCACCAAAGTTATAAAGCTTAGCTCTACAATCCACAGGTTTTTGGTGATGGTGAAGAAATTACGGAAAATAAGATCCAAAAATGACACAACAAAGCCAAACAGGATAAAGATCCAGGCGATGGTTGCACCCCAGTTGCCGCTCGGCATTCCGCTTATTTTAGCACCTGTAATAAAAATATATGCTGCCGCGATAAAGAAAAACGCTGTAGCAAAGTTTAGCGGACTTATCCTGAATTTACGCTGAATACTATTTCCGGCCTGATCGTTTTGCTCCGCCATATTTTTTGGAAGGTTTTTTATTACTTGGATGATTGGGGTTACGCTTGGCTTTCTCAGCATCAAATTTTTTGTGCTGATTGGCCGATTTCTTTTCATGGAAGGCACCCTTAAAATCGGGATCTTCCTTGCGCTTCTGCAGGTCTATCTCGCGCGCCTGATCCTGCCGTTCCTGGTAAGGTGTTTCCTCTATGAAAACATCCGCAGGGATCTCCAGCACCGGTATGGTTTGACGAATAAGTTTCTGGATCTTATTGAGGTAATATTGCTCTGATGGTGTAGCAAAAGTTACAGCAACACCTTTGTTAAACGCCCTGCCGGTACGACCTATGCGGTGTACATAATCCTCTATCACCACTGGCACATCAAAGTTTATCACATGGCTCACATCACTCACATCAATACCCCGCGACGCCACATCGGTAGCCACCAGTATCTTCACCTCATCATTCTTGAACGAGTTGATAGAATTGATACGCGTGTTTTGGCCTTTGTTAGCATGCAGTACCTTTACCTCTGCCTCGCCAAATTTACGGGTAAGGAATTTGAAGATATCTTCAGCCACTATCCTCGTTTTACAGAAAATAATGAGCTTTTTGATATCGTTTTCCCTGTCCAGCAAGTTACGGAGCAGGTTTATTTTGGTTTTGATGTTGGGCACCTGATACAGTTGCTGCTCCACTGTTTCGGCTGCAGTAGCCTGAGGTGTAACTTCTATCACCGTAGGGAACTCCAGAAAGTTACCGGCAAGGCTGTGCACCTTATCGCTCATGGTGGCAGAAAAAAGCAGGTTCTGCCGTTTTACAGGCACTACCTCTAAAATGCGGTTTATCTGCGGCATAAAGCCCATATCCATCATCTTGTCTGCCTCATCCAGCACCAAAGTCTGGAGTTGCTTTGTAACGATGTGCCCTGCCAGGTAAATATCTAAAAAACGGCCGGGGGTAGCCACAATAATATCAACCCCTTTATTTACTTGTTCTATCTGTGTTTTAGGCCCTAAACCACCATATAACACAACAGTACGCAGATCGGTATTGGCAGCGAACGTGCGGATATTCTCCTCTATCTGCATCGCCAGCTCGCGCGTTGGGGATACAATGAGGGCACGCGGGTTTTCGCCTTGTGCGTATTTCAGTTTCATGAGCAATGGCAACACGTAGGCAGCGGTTTTGCCTGTACCGGTTTGTGCAATGCCCATCACATCCTGGCCGTTCAATATCGGCGGGATGGCTTTCTGCTGTATAGGAGTTGGCTGGGTATAACCGGCATCGGCAATGGCATTTAGTATCTGCCGGTTAAATTTAAAATCATCAAAAGTTTCTGCCATGGGCGCAAAGATAACATTTAGTGATTAGAGATTGGTGATCCCGATAGTTATCGGGAAGAGATTAGTTACTTGCGCTATCAATTTCCTCTTGGAGATGAGTTGCCACAAGTCGTGAATTATTTTCTCCGTAACTATCCAAGAGTAAGAAACTATCTTAGATCAGGAATAGTTGGGATTCATTTCTTGATTCTTGACTCTTGATTCTTGATTCTCTCAAAACCTTATATTTGCCCCATGTCAAGTATCCTCATAAAAGCAGCAACTATAGTTAACGAAGGCAAAGAATTTACCGGTGACATACTGGTAAAGGACGGCTTTATAGAACGCATTGACAGCAGCATTAATGCCACCGCCGACCGTGAGATAAACGCCGAAGGTCTCCATTTGCTCCCCGGAGCTATTGACGACCAGGTGCATTTTCGTGAACCGGGCTTAACGCACAAGGGTAATATTTATACCGAATCGCGTGCGGCGGTTGCGGGCGGTATTACCTCGTTTATGGAGATGCCAAACACCGTGCCCAACACACTTACGCAGGAACTGCTTGAGGAGAAATACCAGATAGGTGCCAAAGATTCGTTAGCCAACTACTCCTTTTTTATGGGCGCCTCTAACGATAACCTCGACGAAGTTTTAAAGACGGATATCAAAAACGTTTGCGGCGTCAAGGTTTTCATGGGATCATCAACAGGTAACATGCTGGTTGATAACCGCACCACGCTGGAGAATCTTTTTGCTAACTCGCCTATGCTGATAGCAACCCACTGCGAGGATGAGGCTACTATCAGACGCAACCTGGCCCACTACAAGGAGCTGATGGGCGATGATATTCCGGTACGTTACCACCCTATTATCCGCAGCGAGGAAGCTTGTTACCTGTCATCATCAATGGCGGTAGAGCTGGCTAAGAAACATAATACACGTTTGCACATCCTGCATATTTCGACAGGTAAAGAAACGCATTTATTCAGTAACGAGATCCCCCTGGCAGAGAAACGCATTACTGCCGAGGCCTGCATCCACCACCTATGGTTCAGCGATGCAGATTACGAAACCAAAGGAAACTTTATTAAGTGGAACCCTGCAGTTAAAACCGCCGCCGACCGCGACGAGATACTAAAAGCCGTATTGGATGGCCGCATAGACGTAATTGCTACAGACCACGCCCCACATACCCTCGCTGAAAAAGAGCAAAATTATTTACAGGCACCATCAGGGGGGCCATTGGTACAACATGCGCTGGTTGCCATGATTGAGCTTTATCATCATGGTAAAATCACCCTTGCACAAATAGCTGAGAAAATGGCACATAATGTAGCCACCATTTTCCAGGTAGAAAAACGCGGCTTTATCCGAGAAGGCTACTGGGCCGATCTGGTTTTGGTTAACCTGAACAAACCATGGCAGGTAAATAAAAGTAATATCCTGTACAAATGCGGATGGTCGCCGTTTGAAGATGCTACCTTCCGCTCGCAGGTAGTAAGCACTATTGTATCGGGCAACCTCGCTTACGAGAACGGCAGTTTCATTAATGAAAAAAGCGGACAAAGATTGAGCTTTGTACGGTAATTTTGTCATTCTGATCCGCCGGCTGGCAGAGAACGCCCCCTCTAATCTCCCCCGACAGGGGAGACTTAAAACACAGTCTTTAAGCCCCTCTCCCTCGGAGAGAGGTTGGGGAGAGGCTTAAAGTTAACTCAATTCACGGCTATATAAACCTTCGTATCCACATCCTTTTCGCTTTTAAAAGTGTGTACCTCAAAATCTTCGGTGTAGGCACGGTTAGTTGCAGTATCCCAAATACGTTGCCATACTTCACCAAGGTTAGCGGGGAAGTTTTTATCAGCAGGCTCAAACACTTCATAACGGGCGTTAGGGATAGCCTTTCCGGTTGTACCTTCGGGCAGGTATTCAATGGATGTTACCTTGTAACCTAAAATGCAGGTATAGTAATCATTGTGGTCGCTGCGGTAATCGGTATAAACGCAGTAGATCTCGTTGCCTTCGCGCTCTTCCAGTTTGCCGGCTATGTCTTCGCTCATCAAACGATGCCAAAGTGTGCCTATATCATTCATGGCCTGGCCATCTTTATTAATGGTGCGTATTGCTAAGCCCGCAACAAAAAATGCAGGGACGTTTTCAAATTTGTTTGCCATAACTATGCTTCTAAAATTTTCTTCAGGCCGCCTAAAATCGTTTGCCAGTTTTGCTCAGAGTGTTGTTTTGCCGCTTCATCTTTAACGTTGCCTTGGGTTATGGTTAAAGTTGTAACACCATTTTTCTCATCAAGCGAGTAACTCACATCGTCATAATTTTCAGGTTTGTCTTCGGTGCCGCCCATGCTGCTCCAATGCGTATATTTTATGTATTTGCCCGGGTCTATCTCTTTTATTACCCCTTTATCCTCATAGGTTTTCCCTTCCCATTCGCCGGTAAACACAATAGGGCTTCCTTCTTTCCAGTCAGATTTCACGATCGTTCCAAAAAAATACTGTTTTACAATTTCCGGATCGGTGAGACCTTTCCAAACCTCGGCCTGCGATGCATTAATGCTAATGCTGGTTGTTAATGTTAGCTTTTCCATTTTTTGTAGATGCTTAGTTTTTCAATAACATGCCAGCAAAGAAAAGGTGTGCTTTGACAACTGTATGTCAGGAGAGTGGTGAAGTTGAAAGTAAAAAACCATGTCATTGCGAGCAATAGCGTGGCAATCTAATAGGACAAGCACACCGATCTG
The DNA here is from genome assembly GCA_016763755.1 of Mucilaginibacter sp. Taxonomy (GTDB): domain Bacteria; phylum Bacteroidota; class Bacteroidia; order Sphingobacteriales; family Sphingobacteriaceae; genus Mucilaginibacter. Next base: position 1,728 of record JAESTD010000248.1, on the reverse strand, counting down.
CCTATGAGATTGCCGCGTCGCTGTCGCTCCTCGCAATGACACAGCTTGTAATCATAACAATTATTTGATCCGTTTAATTAATATTCAATGATATTCAGGTTTCAATATCTACACCGTAACTCCCCCGGCCCTTTTCGCCACGGCATCCAATAACTCAACAACCCTGTCCCTTAAAAACAGCGGGCTGACAATATCTGCTGTATCGCCAAACATCATATACCAACGGGCAAGGCCTTCGGGATACATGGTCAGGAATGTCATTTCTAATTGGTCGCCAACTTCCTTTTCTGATACAAAGCCATGATAGTATTTTTGATAGCCCACAAAAGGCACCGTCTTTTTATCCACCCGCATCACAATGGTTTCCAACTTGTGCTCTGATGCCGTTTGGGCAACGTATTCTTTAAGTGTGGGATGGTTACCCTCAAATTTATTTGTGGTTTCGGTGAGGGATTGGATCCTGTCGAGCCTGAAATCGCGGTAGTCATTCCGCATTCGGCAATAGGCGATCAGGTGCCAGAAACTATCCAAATAAAATATCCCGATAGGTTCAATTTCGCGTTTGGTTTGCACCTGTGTATAACCAGCGGTGTATTCAATACAAAGCACCGTTTTACTGATGATACCGTTTAGGATAGTCTGGATATGATCCTGGTTATCTACCCGTTGCTGGATATTGCTTTTAAACACTTCGATGTTACCTTCCATGCTATCCAGCAGGTCTTTCTCTGATGTTTTGAGGATAGCCCTTATCTTATACATGGCCGAGCGGTGTTGCGCGCCGGTAGAGGCATCGGTCATTTGTTCAACAAACTTCTCGGCAGTTAAAAAGGCAGTAGCCTCTTCGCGGGTAAACATGATGGGTGGCAAACGATAGCCATCAACCAGCGAGTAACCCACCCCGGCCTCGCCTATTACGGGTACGCCCGCCTCTTCTAACGAACGTACATCGCGGTAAACCGTACGCAGACTAATGCCGAACCGTTCTGCTATATCGCTGGCTTTTACTACCCTGCGAGATTGCAGTTGTATCAAAATGGCAGATATACGATCAATGCGGTTCATACCTCAAATTAAAGAAAAAACACCTTACCTTAGTAAAAATGTTAATTAAATTATGGCACAATCTACCGATGACAACATCATAACATTTGAACGGTACTATGATCCTATGCTGGCACATATCGTTCGTACACGGTTAGAGGATAATGGCATCCCCTGTTTTATTGCCGATGAAAACGTTATCTCTGCCAATCCTATGTTTAACAATGCGGTAGGAGGCATCAAACTAAAAATATTTGAACGCGACCTTGAGCGCTGCAAAGAGATCCTGACCCGCGAAGGAGACCTGCATGAGCGCGACCACATAGAAATTGACGAAGAAGACCATGCCGTTGCCTGCCCCTACTGTGCATCAACTAATGTAAAACACCGCTTGGCCGATGATACCACTTCGGGCATATCCGGTTTGCTATCAACGCTATCCGGGCTGCTCTCGTTTAAAGGTAAAAGCGAGTGGTATTGCTATAATTGCCAGCGGGAATTTGATTAGGGATTTTGTACAAATCCGTAGAGTGGACTCACCTGATCTACTCCGCCGCGGCGGATGGATCACCCTCTCTGCTGCAAGCAACAAAGATGGCAAGAACAAAAAGTTTTTGACTATCCTCTTTTCGCATAACGAAGAGAGGGTCGACGAGCGTAGCGATGTCGGGGTGAGTAAATATG
>JAESTD010000247.1 GCA_016763755.1 Mucilaginibacter sp. | reverse complement strand
TAAGTTTTTCCTCGTTGATGAGGAATGGGTAGCCTTTCATGATATTGAAATCACAGCTGCCGCCCATGCTTTCCGCAATGCCTTCGGCCATTTTCTTCATTTTAACGTGGGCTTCGGCGCGCCATTGCTCATCCATGGTACGGAAGGTACCTTCAAGGTAAACTTCGTTAGGGATTACGTTGGTAGCACCATTGGCAATCACTTTACCAAATGACAGTACCGAGGGGCTTTTAGGGTCAGCAAAGCGACTGATAACTTGTTGCAATGCGGTTAATATGTGCGCGGTGATGATCACCGGGTCTATATTTTGTTGCGGTTGCGCGCCGTGGCCGCCTTTACCTTTTACGGTAACATAAAGCTCATCTGTACTGGCCATGTACTTACCTGCGCGGAAACCTACTTTACCGGCATCTATCAAAGGCATTACGTGCTGGCCAATAACTGCCGATGGCTTCGGATTTTCCAATACCCCTTCTTTTATCATCAAACTGGCGCCGCCAGGCAGTTTCTCCTCTGCCGGTTGAAAGATGAATTTCACTGTTCCACCAAACTCACTTTTTATCTCAGTCAAAATTTTTGCCACCCCCAGCAATGATGAAGTATGCACATCATGACCGCATGCATGCATTACACCCTCGTTTTGCGACTTATAAGGAACATCATTCGCCTCCAGTATCGGCAATGCATCCATATCTCCGCGCAAGGCTATTACCTGGTCGCCGGGTTTATCGCCTTTTATCAAGGCTACCAATCCGTTATCAGCCATTTTTTGGTATTCGATACCTAACTCGTCCAGCTTACGGCCAACAAAAGCCGAGGTTTCCTGCTCATGAAAAGACAGCTCCGGGTTGGCATGCAGGTGCCTGCGGTTAGCAACAACGTCGTTAAATATCTCTTTGGCTAATTGCTGTATCTTTTCTTTAATCATTACTGATAGCTGTTTTTGGTGGATTGATCTTTTCCGAAATAATAAACAAGGTTGGGAATACTGCAGATAACTGCTGCTTCATCCGCTCGGCCTCGATACGGGTGCGAAAATCACCTGCACGGATCTTAAAATTGGGCTCGCGGTAAGTGATGTAGGTACGAAGCTCAGGAAATTGCTTATTGCATTTGTTTTGCGCGCTGAAAGCAGCGCTACGGTTAGTTCCGCTGTAGATCTGTACGCGGTAGCCAAAAGATGAGGAATAACCCGGTGCACCACCTGTTTTTCCACTATTCAACGCAGCCCGTTTTGCCAGTAAGGTATCAAACAGAGGCGGCGCAACAACCTGCACCTTTCCTCTTGATTGCCCAAAACTGCGGGCTGATGCCGAAAGCAGTAAAAGCAAAAAGCAATATCTGATACCTGCCGGGATAGCTTTCTGATCAAATATTGCTTTTTTCATAGTGTTATTATTCCTTTTAAACCGTCATTGCGAGGAACGAGGCAATCTCTTTGCTATACAGAGCTGACCTGCTTGTGTAGAGATTATTGATGGTTTAATTTTCTGCTTAGGGCATCAATGAGCCCCCTACGGTCGGCTGTCTTCTTTCCTCGCAATGACGCTTGGGGTTATTAGCTTTGTCATGGTGAGCCTGTCGAACCATCAGCGTGCTAAGTCTTCGACAAGCTCAGACTGACACTTACGATGATGAAGCTCCTTAATTCTGCCCTATGCCGTGGCAGTTTTTGTATTTTTTGCCGCTTCCGCATGGGCAAGGGTCATTCCTGCCTATTTTTTGCTCAGCCTTTACAGGGCTCGGCTTTTGAATCTCTTGCGGAAGGTCTTCCATCGGGATACCGCTTTGGTCAACCAACTCAGGTTTTGAAGTACGCATCTGGCGCATATCGGTTTTTGGTGCCGGTGCTGCTTCGCGTACCTGCTCCGGGGCCTGTTGTACTGCAATACCACCTCTGAACAGGAAGCTCATCAACTCTTTATTTACGCTGGCCAGCATCTGGCGGAACAGTTCAAAAGCTTCAAACTTGTAAACCAATAGCGGGTCTTTCTGCTCGTAAACGGCGTTTTGTACCGATTGTTTCAACTCGTCCATCTCACGCAGGTGCTCTTTCCAGGCATCATCTATCAATGAAAGGGTTACGTTTTTCTCAAATGATTTGAAAACTTCCAAACCATGGTTATCAACCGCTTTTTTCAACGGAACAGCAACCTGCATACCATGCACGCCATCAGTAAACGGAACAACGATGTTCTCTACGTACTGACCACGGGTATCATATACATCTTTTATAACCGGGTAAGCCTGTTGTGCAATTACATCAGCTTTACGCTTGTAAAATTCTGTTACCTCAATAAAGGTGCTGTCAACCAATTTAGGCAAGGCAGTATTTGAAAACTCCTCGGCAGTGATCTCGGTATCTACAGAGAATACCCGGATGATCTCTAATTGGAAGCCTTCGTAGTTGTTGCTCTCTTTGTACTCGGTAACAACATCCTCAATAACATCAAAAATGGTGTTGCTGATATCCACATCTAAACGATCACCGAATAATGCGTTCTTACGTTTTGCGTAAATAACGGTACGCTGTGAGTTCATCACATCATCATACTCAAGCAAACGCTTACGGATACCAAAGTTGTTCTCTTCTACCTTCTTCTGCGCACGCTCAATTGATTTCGAGATCATCGAGTGCTGGATCACTTCGCCTTCTTCGATACCCATACGTACCATTAGGTTTGAGATACGCTCTGAACCAAATAAACGCATCAGGTTATCCTCAAGCGATACAAAGAATTGTGATGAACCGGTATCGCCCTGGCGACCAGAACGACCGCGTAACTGCCTGTCAACACGACGAGACTCATGGCGCTCGGTACCGATAATAGCTAAACCACCGGCTTCTTTAACACCTTCACCCAATTTGATATCCGTACCACGACCAGCCATGTTGGTAGCAATGGTAACGGTACCTGCTTTACCTGCTTCGGCAACAATGTCTGCCTCTTTCTGGTGAAGTTTGGCGTTCAGTACGTTATGTTTGATGCCGCGCAGTTTAAGCATACGGCTCAATAATTCTGAGATCTCTACCGATGTAGTACCCACCAGCACCGGGCGACCAGCTTTGGTCAACTCCTCTATTTCGGCAGCAACGGCATTGTATTTTTCACGAACGGTACGGTAAACCAGATCTTGTTTATCAGCACGTGAAGTTGGCGTGTTGGTTGGAATTTCAACCACATCCAGTTTATAGATCTGCCATAACTCGCCTGCTTCGGTAACCGCAGTACCGGTCATACCACAAAGCTTATGGTACATCCTGAAGTAGTTTTGTAAGGTGATGGTAGCAAAAGTTTGGGTAGCATCCTCAACCTTAACATTCTCTTTAGCCTCAATAGCCTGGTGTAAACCATCAGAGTAACGGCGGCCATCCAATACACGGCCTGTTTGCTCATCAACTATCTTAACTTTACCTTCATCAAGGATGTACTCGATATCTTTTTCAAATAAAGTGTAAGCTTTTAACAACTGGTTAACCGAGTGGATACGGTCTGATTTGATAGAGAAATCGCGCATCAACTCATCTTTTCTTGCCAGTTTTTCTTCAGCAGGCAGGTCAGCTTTTTCAATTTTAGCGATCTCTGTACCAACATCCGGCATTACAAAGAAGTTAGGATCTTCGCCCGATGCAGTGATCAGTTCGATACCTTTTTCAGAAAGCTCTACCGAGTTGCTCTTCTCATCAATGATGAAGAACAGCTCAGAATCAACCTTAGGCATTTCTTTGCCCTGGTCCTGCATGTAGTAGTTCTCAGTTTTTTGCAGCACGGTACGGTTAGCACCTTCGCTCAAAAATTTGATCAAAGCCTTGTTCTTAGGCAACGCGCGATGTGCACGTATCAAAGCTAAACCGCCATCATCAACACCGGTCTTGCCATCGTTGATCGCTTTTTTAGCTTCGTTCAATACAGTATTTACATAAGCTTTTTGTGCGTTAACCAAACGCTCTATGCGTGGTTTCAACTCATAAAACTCGTGTTCGTCACCACGTGGTATAGGACCTGATATGATCAAAGGTGTACGGGCATCATCCACTAATACCGAGTCAACCTCATCAACCATTGCAAAATGCAGCTTGCGCTGTACCAGTTCCTCAGGGCTACGTGTCATATTGTCACGCAGATAATCAAAACCAAACTCATTGTTGGTACCAAAGGTAATATCAGCTAAATAAGCCTGACGGCGCTCTTCAGAGTTTGGCTCGTGCTTATCAATACAATCAACAGATAACCCGTGGAACTCATACAACGGGCCCATCCATTCGCTATCGCGACGGGCAAGATAATCGTTCACGGTTACAATGTGTACCCCTTGGCCCGCAAGTGCGTTAAGGTAAGCAGGCAGCGTAGCTACCAATGTTTTACCTTCACCTGTTGCCATCTCGGCAATTTTACCCTGGTGTAGTACGATACCACCTATCAGCTGCACGTCGTAGTGTACCATGTTCCAGGTAACTTCGTTGCCGGCAGCAAGCCAGGTATTATGGTGAGTGGCTTTGTCGCCTTTAATAATAACGTTGTTTTTACGAGATGCCAACTGGCGGTCAAACTCAGAGGCAGTAACTTCTATAGTTGGGTTGCTGCTAAAACGGCGTGCCGTTTCTTTGACTACTGCAAAAGCCTCGGGAAGTATGTTCATCAGAATTTCTTCCAGCTCTTTATTGCGGTCTTTCTCTAACTTATCCAGTTGGGTAAACAAGTCTACTTTCTCATTCACATCCATATCAGGATTCTCGGTGCGGTCTTTAATAGCTTTTATCTCGCTATCGATGCCCGAGAGGCCTGTGGCAATAGTTTCTTTAAACTCTATAGTTTTAGCCCGAAGCTCATCATTGCTCAGTTGGTCAAGTTGGGCATAAGCTGCCTTTACTTTTTCAACTATAGGCGTTATTCCTTTAACATCACGCTCTGATTTGCTTCCGAAAAGCTTACTGAAAAAATCTAACATATCAATTTATATATGATGCACCCAACTCAACAATTAAGCCAATGCAATTATAAAGTCATTTTGACAGGCAAAGGTAAGAAAATAGTAGCAAGTAGCGGGTATCAAGTAGCAAGTACAATGCCCCTATGGCATAATTTAATCTTGATACCTGATACTAAATACTCGGTACTATCAAAAAAGTTATCTTTGCCCGCATGAATATCCTGATCCTTGGTTCGGGTGGAAGGGAAAGTGCCTTCGCCTGGAAGATTGCCCAAAGCCCAAAATGCACTAACCTGTATATTGCCCCGGGCAATGCGGGTACCGGCGCGTACGGCACCAATGTAAACCTTAAGGTTACCGATTTTGAAGGCATCAAGGCTTTTGCTTTGGCTAACGACATCAACCTGGTATTGGTTGGCCCCGAGGAACCTTTGGTAAAAGGTATTCATGATTTCTTTTTGGCCGATGAACAGTTGAAGAATATCCCTGTTGTTGGTCCGCAGCAAGAGGCGGCGCAATTGGAAGGCAGCAAGGATTTTTCTAAAGAGTTTATGCAGCGCAATGGAGTGCCTACAGCTGCATCAAAAACTTTTACCCGCGATACTTTACAGGAAGGTATGGATTACCTGGCAACGGCCGGACTACCCATTGTACTAAAAGCCGACGGACTGGCCGCAGGTAAAGGTGTATTAATTTGCCTTACCCTTGAAGAAGCTAAGCAGGAACTGAACGCCATGCTCGCCGAAGCCAAATTTGGCGATGCAAGTTCAAAAGTGGTAGTTGAACAATTTCTACAAGGTATCGAACTTTCGGTTTTTGTATTAACCGATGGCAACAGCTATAAAATTTTACCCGAAGCCAAAGATTACAAACGTATTGGCGAAGGCGACACCGGCTTAAACACCGGCGGTATGGGTTCTATCTCACCCGTGCCATTTGCTGACGAAGCCTTTATGCAAAAGGTTGAGCAAAAGGTGATCATTCCTACGGTTGAGGGTTTAAAAAAAGAGGGCATCCCTTACAAGGGCTTTATATTCATCGGCCTGATGAACACCCACGGCGAGCCATGGGTTATCGAGTACAACTGCCGCATGGGCGACCCGGAGACGGAGAGCGTAAAGCTGCGTATTGAAAGTGATTTTGTTGACCTGCTGCAAGGCGTAGCCGAAGGCAACCTGCACGAAAAAGAATTAATTATTTCCCCAAAAACTGCAGCTACCGTAGTATGCGTGGCAGGTGGTTACCCCGGCGAATATTTAAAGAATAAGGCTATAGCAGGAATTGAGAATGTGCGCGATTCTCACGTATTTCATGCGGGCACCACTCAAATTGGCGAAGAAGTACAAGCAACTGGTGGCCGTGTGTTAGCGATAAGTTCTCTGCAGGACAATATGTTCACCGCCCTGCAACAAGCCACTGCCGATGCCAGCCGTATTTATTACGACGGTGTTTATTTCAGAAAAGATATCGGGTTTGACTTACTGTAGTCGGAAAGTCCGAGAGACGGAAAGTCCGTAAGACGAACGAGATGTTGCCCGACAGTCAGATTTCAGAAAAGTCCGAAGACGAATAAAAAAGGTCATAAAAAACGAAAGTCCGAAAGTTTGAGCTGATAAGCTTCTACTTTCGGACTTTCTATCTTTTCGGACTTCCGGACTAAAGATTATATCTTACCAAAGATCTCTTCCAGCTTATTTTCAAGATCCTGGCCGGTTAGGTTTTTACCGATGATTTTGCCTTGCGGATCAATCAGGAAGTTTTGCGGGATGGCGCGTACTGCGTACAGATCAGCGGTTTTGCTTTTCCAGAATTGCAGGTCAGATACCTGTGTCCAGGTTAAGCCATCTTTGTGGATAGCGCCTAACCAAGCAGCTTTAGCATCCGGGCGATCTAACGACACGCCAAGGATAGTGAAGTTCTTACCCTTGTACTTGTTATATGCTTTAACCACATTTGGGTTTTCGCGGCGACAAGGGCCACACCATGATGCCCAGAAATCGACCAGTAAATACTTACCTCGGAATGATGACAAAGCAACGGTTTTACCGGCAGTGTCAGCTTCCGCAAACTCAGGTGCTGTTGCGCCAAGCGCTACATTTTTAAGTTTCGGCAACAGTTCACCAAACTCCTTACCTGTTTCAGTTGCTTTCATTTCCGGCGAAAGGCCGCTGTATAATTCATTTAACTCAGGGTAATCGGCACTATACGCAAATGATTGTAAAGCGCTCAGGCTTAAATATGAGCCCGGGTGATCTTTAATAAATTTCTTATTGATGGCAGATTCCTGCTTTTCTATCGCCTTTTCTTCTTTAGTTAAAGCGTCTTTTTGCGCATCGGTGGCGTTCTTTTGCTTTTCTTCTAACGCGGTATAAGCGTCATTAACGGGCTTTAAAGCCGCTTGTAGTTCAGCATTATCTTTATTGGTTTTGGTACCGGTAATGGTAGCATTCTTTAAAGTATCAGGAGACGTAACCGCAATGGTACCTGCTTCAAGAAATACAGAATGATAATCTTTCGATTTCTTCATTGCATCACCTTTTTGGTTCAGCAACAGGTAGCCGCTCATTGGCGTAGCGCCTGCATCACCGGTAAAAGTGAATTTACCATCTTTTAGTACGGTAGAGTCTACGGCTATCTTGCCGTCTTTACGGTATTGCAGGTATGCTTTTGCAGGGGCATTGATTTTGCCCAGTTGGCCTTGCACGGTAAACTTGCCGGCTTGGGCAAATGCAAGAGCAGGCAGCAAAGCTGCTGCGCTTAGTATCAGTTTTTTCATGTCAGTAAACGTTAGGATTGCAATATGCGGTTAAAACCGCAAAAATCAAATCTTACCTAAATATTTCTCTAATGCTGTGTCAAGGTCGTCACCACGCAGGTTTTTAGCTACGATCTTGCCTTGAGGATCTATCAGGAAGTTTGCCGGGATTGATTGGATATTATAAAGTTTAGCAGCCAGGTTATTCCAAAACTGCAGGTCTGATACCTGTGTCCAGGTTAGTCCATCGTTTTTGATGGCAGCCAGCCAGGCTTCTTTACCTGTATTTTTATCGAGCGATACGCCTAATATGGTAAAATTCTTCCCTTTGTACTTATTGAAAAGCTTCACCACATTAGGGTTTTCCTGTCTGCAAGGACCACACCACGATGCCCAAAAATCAACCAAAACATACTTGCCGCGGAATGATGACAGGCTTACCGGTTTACCATTCACATCGTTCTGTGTAAAATCTGGTGCTAACGAACCAATAGCTGTCACCTTTAAACCATCCAAACCGGCCTTCATGGCACGACCGCCATCAGACTTTTTAAGGTTGTCTGATAAAGTATTAAACAAGGGTTCCAGTTCATTCACATCCGGTGCAGGGCCACCATAACTTGATAACGCCAGCAAGCTGATATAACTATCCGGGTGGCTGCTTACAAAATTTTTAAGGATATCTTTCTGTTCGACTTGCAGGGCTTTGTATTTGCCTTGCATAGTATTTTGGAAAGCCGGAGAACGTTGTTGCTCTGAAGTGGCTTTTTGTGCTTCGGCAGATAATGCTTTGGCCTTATCTGTTAAAGTTTGCAGCTGGGCTTTCAACGCTTTGTTATCATCGTTGAGCTGTGAGCCGGTGATATCGGCTTTGTTAGCTGAATCTTTTATGGCGACGTTCATATTACCTTGCTCCAAAAAGAAAGCCAGGCCATCTGCAGTAGTTGAAGGTTTACCATCAGGAAAATTAACATCCACATATTTGGAAAAACCAAGGTTCTTTCTGTCCAGGAACAATGTTGCCGTAACGGGATCTGCAACGGCACCTTTAAAGCTAAAATCGCCGTTTACGACGGTTGATGAATCTGTTACGTTATTTGAACCAATGGCATAAACCAGGTAAATTTTTGTGTTGGCATTGGCGTTAGCCACCTTACCTTTTATAGAAAAATCTTTAGCGCTTTGCGCGAATGATAGCGCAGGCAATAATGCCAGTATCGGGAACAGTAATTTCTTCATTAAATATAAAAACAGTTTAACGCGTAATGGCCTGCTTAATTGCCAATTAGTTTAATTTTTGATAGGTGCGCCACCACAGGTCGGGCATTTCGCCTGATGTTGCCGTGCGGTAATCCTCATAACGGCAGGGCACTAAATGAAAACGCTCGTTTTTTGAGCCGCCTGTAGGGTACGGTACCTGCATCCACCAGCGGTCGCTTTTTTTGCTTTTTACAAATACCAGTTCATGCTCATCATGCACCAGGCTGGTTTTGTAGATAAGGTATTGTGATTTTGGGTTAAGCGGAAAATCTTTCTTGCGGTTATAAAAACCATCAATAAAATACCATATCATCTGCGATAGCAGCATAGCGGTTTGTCCGTTGGTATCAAAGGCAGGATTGAACTCATAAAAACCTATCGAACTCAGTTTATCATTAAAACCGGCATAGCGGCAGATCTGGCAGGCTTCCTCGCCGTAAAAACCATTGGGTTTGGCGTTGGCATTGGCAGCAGCATCTGATGAACGGATAGCGCCAACATCAAAGCTGAGCATATTGGCGTTACGGATAATGGGTTCTGATACTTCCATTTTACCTGTAAGTTCGCCCACGCGGTGTACATCAAAATAAAGCTTATCCATCACCCTTAAACTATCCTGACTGGCAAAATAAGTTTGGTAACCCATATTACTGTAGTTGAACAGGTAATTAGGCTCGTGCAGGAAAACTTTGTTGAGGTATGATGTTGATGTGGTTTCAATGCTTTCAGCGTGCGGATCTTCATCCAGGTCAAATTGTGAATCTACAACCAGCAGGTCAACCTTTTGCTCCAGGTGTTCATAGCCGAGATATTGGGCATAAGTGAGATCCTGCCCGCCGCCGATGATGATGGGAAGGATATCTTTCTTCATCAGCTCCTCAACCACGGTCTTTAATGCATAATAAGTATCTACTACCGTTTCGCCACGGGCAATGTTGCCCAGGTCTACTATTTTAGTATTGTAACTTCCTTCGTGCAACAGGTATAATTTCTCGCGCACATAATCGGGGCCCAAGGCACATCCTGTATTATTTACCGCGTTGCGATCTTCCTGCACACCGAAGATGGCAATGTCCACCTTATCGTCCATCGATGGGAAATCAACCGAATAATGCTCTATCTTATCACCCAACTGACTGGTGTAATAACCATTCTTAGGTAGAATTTTCTTAAGATCTATTGGGGTGAAAAAATCGGCTAAAGACATTGTTTGATTTGAAAATGAGTGGATTTGAAGATTTGAGGATCCTTCAATATCAACCCAACAAACATATTAATTTTCAATTTCCGAATTTGATTTATCTTCAAATTACTTTTGTGCACCTTTACATTTTCAAATCGGCTCATTTTCAAATCTTCAAATTATAACATGATTCTTGTAACCGGCGCAACGGGGTTTTTAGGTGCAGAAGTAGCAAAGGAACTGATGCTTCGGGGTAACACCATAAGGTGTACCAAAAGGGCATCGTCAAAACTACCCGCTATTTTGCAATCTTATACCGATAAAATTGAGTGGGTTATCGCCGATCTGATGGATGAGGATCTGCTGGTGGATGCGCTTAAAGATGTTACGCAAGTTTACAACTGCGCTGCTTTTGTATCGTTAAAGGCTGCAGATAAAGAGCCGATGATCCGTACCAATGTTAAAGGTACGGCTACGCTGGTTGATCTTTGTAATGATCGCGGCATCCGCATGGTGCATACCAGTTCGGTAGCGGCGGTTGGCGAAGCGCCTGCAGGCGAACAGATAACGGAGAAACACCACCTTGACCCTACCACCGAGACCGACGGTTATGCCATATCAAAACTGGAGAGCGAAATGGAAGTATGGCGCGGTATTGCCGAGGGTCTGAATGCGGTTATCGTAAACCCAACCATTATCATAGGTGCCAGTGCAGGCAAAGCAGGCAGCGGCCAGATTTTTGAAACCGTACGCAAAGGCCTTAAGTATTACACCCGTGGTACCATTGGTTTTGTAGATGTGCAGGATGTGGCAAAATGTATGATAGCCTTGATGGAAAGCGACATCAGCGGAGAGCGTTACATCATCAACGGGGAAAACCGCGCTTACAAACAACTTTTTGAGGAGATAGCTAATTGCATGCACGTAAAAGCGCCTGGCAAACTGGCTAAGTCGTGGATGATGGAAGTAGCATGGCGTGGTGCGGCATTCTGGGGTATGCTTACCGGCAGTGCCCCTGCAATTGATAAAACCAGCGCACGGGCAGCATCTGTAACCCGTAATTTCGATAACAGCAAGATTAAAAAAGCCATCGGATTTGAATTTAAGCCGGTGAGCGATACCATTAAAGAGATCTGTCAATCGACTTAAGGTATGATTGAAAAACTAAGGCAACATATTGAGAAATTGATTCCCCTAACAGATGAGGAGTTTGTATTTGTTGCCCAACATTTCAGTAATCGACGATACAAGAAACACCAGTACATTATACAGGAAGGCAACGAGGTTAAGTATCATTACTTTATATTGAAAGGCCTCACCAAATTGGTTTATACCGATGATACGGCCAAAGAACACATTATTTCCTTTGCCATGGAAGACTGGTGGGAAAGCGATTTCCAGGCCTTTTATACCCAAACCCAAGCCACCATGGCGTTGATTTGCCTTGAAGATACCGATGTGCTTTGCCTCAGTCTTGAGGGTTACAAAAAACTTTGCGATGGACTCCAAAAGATGGAGCGTTTTATCCTTGAGAAAGCCAACTTCGGTTTTCTGGGTGCTCAGCGGCGAATCATTTCCCTGCTTACATCAAACGCGCAGCAACGTTACGGGCAACTGATCAAACAATATCCTGCTCTTGTTCAGCGAGTACCTAAATCACAACTTGCCGCCTACCTTGGCGTATCGCGGGAGACCCTTAGCCGGTTAAACCGATAATGTGATTTATCTCACATGATAATCGTGAGGTAAGTCAACGCCACAATCCGACATAACCCATCAACTTTGCATTGTAAAATTTAATACAATGGAAAAAAGGATTATCAACCCATGGCAATGGCAAAACGAGCGTAGCTACGCACAGGCCGTTGAAGTAAAACAGGTACAAAGTACCCTATACGTATCGGGCCAAACGGCCATTAGTGCCGATGGCATCTCCAGCAATGCCGATATGAAAACGCAGTTGGAAGAAGCAATCGCCAACCTTGAACAGGTTATCACCGAGGCCGGTTATAATTGCAGCGGAATAGTTCGCCTTAATGTTTATACTACCGCAACACATGAGCTTTGGCCGCATTTCAATATCCTGCAGGAGTGGATTGCCAAACACGGCATCCAGCAGGCAACTACTTTGTTGGAAGTGGTTAGTTTGTTTGAAACTTTAAAAGTGGAATTGGAAGCGACAGTGGTGAAGTAACATTGGAGGCACACGCAGCATGCTTGCGGTGAAACAATCATGTCATTGCGAGCGATAGCGTGGCAATCTCGTCGCGTTCATATACATGCGATGAGATTGCCACGTCGCTGGCGCTCCTCGCAATTACATGATTTTTGAATATTTATTTCCTCAACTTCAGCAACACCACGTTCTCAACATGTTGTGTGTGGGGGAACATATCTACCGGTTGTATTTTAACGGTATCGTATTTTTCTTTCAGGATCAGCAGGTCGCGGGCCTGGGTAGCGGCATTGCAGCTTACGTATACTATTTTTTCGGCTTCAATCTCCATGAGGCGGGCAACCACATCGGCGTGCATACCTGCGCGTGGCGGGTCGGTGATGATCACATCGGGTTTGCCGTGTTCGGCTACAAATTCGGGCGTTAGCACATCCTTCATATCACCGGCGTAGAACTTGGTATTGGTGGTGTTATTGATCTGCGAGTTTACCTTAGCATCTTCAATGGCCGATGGCACATACTCTACCCCCACAACCTCACGAACATGGCCTGCCACAAAGTTAGCAATGGTACCTGCACCGGTGTAAAGGTCGTAGATCAGCTCATCGCCTTTGAAGTCAGCAAAATCGCGGGTTATTTCGTAAAGTTTAAGAGCCTGTATAGAGTTGGTTTGATAGAACGATTTTGGACCAACACGGAAACGCACTACTTTGTCATTAGCCGTTGGCATTTCCTCATGAATAAATTCCGGGCCTTTCCATGCTTTTACTTCCTGGTCAAAAATGGTATCGTTCATTTTTGTATTGAGGATATAAAGTAGTGAGGTGATCTGCGGGAAGGCGGCGTCTACGTAATTCATCAGCAGATCTATCTCCTCCTGCGTAGCATGGGCAAACACTACGATCACCATGATCTCGCCGGTTGATGCGGTACGAATGATCAAATTACGTAATGCCCCGGTATGCTGACGAACATCATAATAGCTAATGCCGTTCTCTTTGGCAAAAGTGTTGACACTGTTACGCAGATCGTTTGACGGCTCGGTTTGCAGGTAGCAGTGGTTTACGTTCAGGATCTTATCAAAACGACCAGGAATATGGAATCCGAGGGCATTCATATCCAGCTTTTCGTCGTCGCGGCTTTCACCCTCGTACAACCAGCGCTTGTTTGAGAAAGTAAATTCCAGCTTGTTGCGATAGTACCTGTCGGCCGGTGATGGCACAATGGCATCCATGTGACCAACTTCAATTTTAGCCAGGCGGGTTAGCGCGTCGCGTACAGCTTTTTGCTTGAACTGTAGCTGTGCATCATAGGTCATGTGTTGCCATTTACAGCCGCCGCAGGTGCCAAAATGCTCACAAAAAGCAGGCGTACGGTGTTCTGATGGCGTAGTGAGTTTGGTTATCTTTGCCTCGCCGAAATTCTTTTTACTGCGATAAACCTCAACATCTACAACATCGCCGGGAACGGCTTTCTCAATAAACAAAACCAACTCATCGGCTTTGCCTACACCTTTACCTTCTTCGGCAATATCAATAACGCTAACGTTCTCAAAAAACTTGGGCTTCTTTCCAGATCTACTCATCAGGCTGCAAAGGTAAGTATTTTAAGATTTTTTGAGGGCGCTGGAAATCAAATGAACAGATCAAACAATTTTTGCCAGAAACTATCCACTTCAATATCCATCTCTATATCGAATTGTTTATCTATCAATTCTGAAAAGTCTTTTAATTCCTTACTCATGGCTGATATAATTTACTATGCAAACATAATAAATTTATACCAAAAACCAAATTGGTATAGTGAATAATTAATTAGCTATTTGCTCTTCTGCCTCTGTTACCGTATATAATTTATAAAAAAGGGCACTGCATACAATACTAAAGCAGGTTGAACTAAAAAGCGTAATAAATATCTTATCCAACAAGATCGTTATATCATAAACCAGCATCGAGAGTAGGGCGACGATACCAATAATAAGCATCAATCCTATCGCTGCGCTGATATATTTGAGTATGCAGATATTATCTACGCGCCATACAATCATCATTAACAGGTAATAAAATATCACCCAAATTAAAAAAGAGAATACAGCGGCAAAAAGTACCATGAGTAGATAAGCCAAAAGCCATTCAGACAGCCTATCAACAATATTGGCAATGGATGGTGATTCATAAAATTCGCTCATCATAACCAAAAATACTACTGGTACAAAAAGCAACGTGGTTAACCAGATCTTCAAACTGTAGGTAAGTTCATGAAATCTTATACTCATTCTTAATTTTTAAAAGGCGCCCCGCTAATGGCTAACGGGGATACCTTGGTGATTGGTTTAGGCAAACTCTAAAACCAAAGGCGCAGTAATGGCCTTTATGGTTTTATAATATTTATAGCGCATTTTGTGCACGTAGCGCTCAAAGGTTAAGCCCCCGGCTTTGAACAAGCGTTTATGACCGAAGCACACCAGCGCCGATACTCCATAAAAGAACCACCGATACACCACCTTGCGCCAAGCTTTTGAAAATGCGCTTTTGTTCTCGAAGATGATGGCCAATCGCTCGGTTTGGAAGGCGATGTGAGGGGCTTCATCTATGAGTATGTCGGTGCAGATCTGCTTCAGCAGGCGGCATTGGGTAGCATCTTTCAGTGCCTGATAAAAGATCTGGGCGGTGCTTTCTACCACGATAACGGCCAGCGTCCAGGTCTCCATGCTGGTATTCAGGTAGCGCACTTTCCTGAACAGCGAATCGCCCCAATCTTTTTTTATTCGCTGCTCACCTATCTTATCAATGTAGCGACCCAGGTTGTTGCCATGTTTTTGTTCTTCTTTGATGAAAAGACGCACGGCATCCACGTAATCAGGATCGCCCAGTTTATCTGCATATTTAGTTGATGCGGCGATGAGATGTTTTCCTTCTGATGTTTCGCCCAATTGCCAGGCTTTCAATGATGGCAGTATTTCGGCTATCTCATCTTTTGTAATTGTTGGTGCTAATGTCCAGTTAATTCTTTGGTGGCGGGCATTCTCCCTGAAATGCCTTATCCAGTATTCGCTTGTGTGCATAGGGTGTTGTTCAATGGTTTCGAAACAAAAACGAGAGCATGATCAAGGCAACAAATAATATGGGCAGGGATACCGAAAACCAGTATCCAAATTTGAATAGATCTTGGCGAAACGAAATACTGTTCCTTCGATTTAAAACGGCATCTACCAGGTAGCCAAATGTGTAAAATACATTAGCCACACATATAGCTATAAAATAAGCTATCAGATGCAGTATCATTATAAATCCGGTTTCATCAAACTCTTCAATCGGATCGATAATGATCGGACCAAGAATGTTATATAATAGAAAGGCTACAAAACCACCTATAAACAGCCCTTTGTTGTATTTCCATCTATTTTCAAACCACCACAATCTTGCCTGTGCTCTTTCTTTAGCATTCATGCTCTTATGTTTTGGGGTTAATGTTTATCCCAATTAATTTTCCTTGAGAAGTACATCAGCAGGGCTACGATGATAAACAGAGCAATACTGCCGATCATGAGCGCCAGGTCTTCCAGTTGAATGATGACGAAAATGAAGATGTAAATGATAGACAGGATAAGCGCGAACAAACCGGCCGCCGCTTTATTCTTCAACAACGAGGCAATAAATACTGATACCAGTCCTATGGTTGCTGCCGAAGCGATGAGGTAAGCGAAATTATACCCTATTTGCTCGGAGAACGACAATAACAGCGTGTAATAAATAACCATTGCCGCGCCGATGAGCACGTAGTTAAACGGATGCACCCTTTGCTTGCGGATTACTTCGGTAAGAAACAGTGATACAAATGTGAGCAGTACGATAAGGATAGCATACTTACTGGTACGGGTAATTTTTTGATACTGATCTACCGGCAAACGCAGCTTTACACCGAAGGACGCATTAGCCAATTTGTTCTCGTCATTGAGTAAACTATTATCAACCACCCATTGCTGCGGATAAGGGCGATTGTAGTATAGCATGCGCCAGTTGGCTTTAAAGCCGGCGCTATCCATCCGGCGTTCATCAGGAAGATATCGACCATCAAAACTTGGCGAACCCCAGTTACCCCTCACTGATACATCTGTAGTTTTACCCAGGTGCATAAAATGCATTTCCTGGCTGCCTTTCAGGTCGAGCGTAAAATCGAAAGTAAAACCGGCTTCTTTTACGGCAGTAAGGTTGATATTGGTTTGCAGGCCGCTGGGAAAAACCGGGTGCGCATTAAATGATGGCTCGGCGGTTAGGTGCTGGCCGGCGGCGTTTACTACCGGGTTGTTTTTTAACCCTTTAAGGTCGGACATGCTAAACTCTATACGGGCTTTTTCCCACACAAGTTGATCGGGTGTTAGTGATAATGCAGCCAGATCAGGCTTACCGAAATTACCGCTTACTTTAACGGATGAGTTATACACTACGGCCTCGAACATGCCCCGGTGCAGCTTGTCTGTTTTTACAGCGGCATCCATTTTAAGGTTCTCGGGCAGTAGATAAAGATTCTCAATTATCTCCTTATCAAACTCCTTTTTATCACCATCGATAGCTTTTACGATGCGCTTGTAAGGCACCACCAGCACGGGGCCTTTAATGGTTTGCTCGCCCGACCAGCTATCGGCTATCTCCTTAACTACTTCTGATTGCCGCGCGGCGCGCTCAAATATCAGGTCGTTAATGAGTGCCGATGGTATCAACAGCACCAGTATCAAAAACCCTATAAAAACCAGCTTAACCGTAACCGACTCCTGGAGCCAGTTCATGAATGCCCTAAACGGCGATGTTTGTTCCTGTATCATTTTAAAAGTACTTTGTATTTCAAAGTTAATAGATAAAAAAAATATCCTGATCTATTTTTGCTGTTTAATGATCTGCTCCAGCGCATCCAGGTGCTGCTTAAATGCATACTTCCCCTGCTCGCTGGCGGCGTAGTTAGTGTTAGGCTTTCGGCCTAAAAAAGATTTATGTATGGTTATGTATTGTTCTTTCTCTAAAGCCTTAAGGTGCGATGCCAGGTTACCGTCGGTAACATCCAGCAGCTCTTTAAGCGAATTAAAGTCGTAGCGCTCATTCACCACCAGTATGCTCATAATTTGCAAACGCAGGCGGTTCTCAAACGCTTTGTCGAGTTTTTCAAATGGAAGTTTCACCGGTCGTATTTAAAGTACATAATGCTGCCGTAAACAATGTGCAGCAAACCAAAACCTATTACCCAAAATATCAAGCCGTAGCCCGGCATAATTGCGGCCAGCAAACCTAACAATATATCAGAGATCCCTAAATAGTGAATATCCTTAAATGTCATACTGCTGGCGCTGATCAAAGCCAGGCCGTAAAAGATAAGTGATGCCGGCGCTACCACCCCGAAATACCCGCGCCATATCAGTATCAATATCAAAGCGCCGCCGGTAAACAATGGCACGCACATATTGTACAACAATTGCCTGCTGGTGCGGCCCCAAACATCCTGACCTTTCTTTTTGGCTTTGCGTAGGGTTAGGATGATGCCTGTTAAGACAGATGCAACTAAAACGCCCAGCGCTATGCTTATCAGCATGATCAATCGCTCGGGCGAAGCAGGCACATTTTCTATCATATACTCGCGATAGCTAAAAAAACCGCCGGTACCGTAACCAATGGTATAAGCCCATGCTGCCCCTATTAAAGCATAAATACCCGCTAAAACCCCCGAGAGGCCGCTAAGCGAGATAAATTTTGATGAACGCTCCATCATACTGCGGATAGAGGTCAGGTCATTTTGAATATCGTTTTCTTTCACTTAAAAGTACTTTGATATTCAAAGTAAGTTAGAATATTTCACTCTACCAAAAATTATTTTCAAAAAATTAAACCTGTATAGCTGCCTTCACCAGATAAGGCAATATCTCTTTCTGGAACGACACAAAGTTCTTGCGCACATCGCTGTCGCTAACTGATGTAAACGCAAAGCTGAATACGATGTTCTTGCTGCATTTGATGAGGAAACGGATGCGTTGCTGGTAGTTCTCGCTCGGGCGGATGCCGGGGCCCTGGGTAAAGGAATGTACCAGCAGTTCTTCCAGTTCGTTTGAAAGGTTCTTTAGAAACTCCTGCGAGTTTGTGCTTTCGCGGATGAAATCCCAACCGATGAATTCGTTACAAACGGTGTACGACAGGCGGCAGGTTTTCATGATGAGGTTACTGAGGTGGGTTTCCTCGTCAACCTCGGCAGTGGTAGCTAAAAGTTCGTCAACACTTACTTTGATGTATTCCATCAGCAGCACGTGCAACACTTCTTCTTTGCTGTTAAAGTACTTATATATGGTGGCCTTGGCAATCTTTGCCCGCTTGGCAATTTCGTTTACACTGGTTTTATGATAACCGAATTTACGGAACAGATCCTGCGCGGCACGCTTAATACTATCTTTGATTTTGTCTGCTTCCATTAATCAGTTTGATACAAATATCTCAAATGGGTTGGTATTTACAAGATATGAGCGTAGGTATTTGCTTGCCGGAGCCTTTACTGGACTGCCATCATCCAAAGAAAACTTTGATCCGCTGCAGGGGTCGGTAGCGGTAAGTCCGTTATTATCAAGGTTTATGGCGCACAGTTTTTCGGGTTGATAACTGCTGCAACGATCATAGGCAACATAGGCGCCATCGGCCCTGCGGTAGATGATGATACCTGCAACACCCACGCCTGATATCGTAACCGCCCCGCCGGCAGAAGTAAGTGCCTGAACCCGCGGGTCGGTTTTTGTTATCCTGAAGTTTACCGGTACATTGGGTACCACGCTGCCGGTTTTACCGCACGAAAAGAATATTATGCTTGTTAAAACCAGGATCAGCGCTTTCTTCATCTATATAATATCTGTTTGGAATTGTTTCAGGAAACGAACATCGTTCTCAGAGAACAAACGCAGGTCGCGGATCACATATTTCAAGTTGGTGATACGCTCTATACCCATACCAAAGGCAAAGCCGGTGTATTTTTTGCTATCAATACCGCAGTTTTCCAAAACGTTAGGGTCAACCATACCGCAACCTAATATCTCCACCCAGCCGGTGTATTTACACATGTTACAGCCATCGCCTTTACAAATGGTACATGAGATATCCATTTCTGCAGATGGCTCGGTGAAAGGAAAGTACGACGGGCGGAAACGCACTTTAGTACCCTCGCCGTAAAGTTCCTGTACGAAGTGGAAAAGCGTTTGCTTGAGATCAGAGAAAGATACATTCTCATCAACATACAAACCTTCTACCTGGTGAAAGAAACAATGTGCACGGGCAGAGATAGCCTCATTACGGTAAACGCGGCCCGGCATAATGGCGCGGAACGGTGGTTTACCATTCTCCATCATGCGCACCTGTACAGATGAGGTATGGGTACGCAGAGCGATGTCATCGCTGCCATCGCCTTTACGGATAAAAAAAGTATCCTGCATATCGCGGGCCGGGTGCTCCTGCGGGAAGTTCAGCGCTGAGAAGTTATGCCAGTCGTCCTCAATCTCCGGGCCTTCGGCTACCACGAAACCCAAACGTTTAAAAATATCGATGATCTCGTTACGTACCAGCGACAGCGGGTGGCGCGAGCCAACTTCAAAGCCATCGCCCGGCAGGGTAAGGTCAAGGCTTAAGTCTTGAGCCTTCAGTCCGGAGTCTAAACCATCTTTCAGTTCAGCATATTTTGCTTCGGCCATTTGCTTAAACTGGTTAAGCACTTTACCAAAAACGCGTTTCTCTTCGGGGCCAACGGCTTTAAATTCTTCAAAAAGGTCTTTTATCAAACCCTTGGTACCCAAAAACTTTATACGAAATACTTCCAGCTCATCGGCATTAGCCGGCGAAAAAGCATTTATCTCGGCCGTATATTGATCTATTTTTTCTTGCATTATAGTTGTCTCAAAAATTCTTCGGCAGTTAATACCGGTATAGTTGCCTGTTTGTAGTCTTTTGTATTTCGGGTGATAATGACATCACATTCTCCATTAATTGCTGCGTAATATTGAACTGCATCTTCGAAATCAATAAAATCAGATTCTACAGCTCTGTTTATAGTCTCTCCGTCTTCAATTACGATTTTCATTTTTTTTGCTAAAGCCGCAACAGATTGCCGGGCTAACCGCTCTCCATATTTCTTCTTCGCAAGATAATGGACATTTAAAAGACAATGAACCGTCGTAGAACATATAAACCTTTCGTCGCCTGCTAAACTTGTAACCTTTAAGCTATCATCAAAAAAAGGTATTCTAATCAGTACTGTATCCAATAAAATATCCGAATCGATAAAAAGCTTCTTATAAGCCATACTTTTCTTCGATATGTTTGTGATACTCCGCCTTATGATCAAAATCAGCAGTAGGTTCTGTTGCTATTATAACCTGCTGTAACCATTCTGGCAGATCGGTCAAAACCGGCATATCCGCTTTATTCTTTTTCCGTTTTTTATCAATCTCGGTGACAAGACTTTTAAAAAACTTAGATACGCTCATATTGCTTTCAGCTGCAACTTCTTTAGCTATCTGTATGGTATGTTTATCCATACTTAAAGTCAATTTTACACTTGCCATATTAATCGATTTATACGTACAAATATAACAAAAGTATACGTAACTATTTCAACACACCCAATTCCTTACCAACTTTGGTAAATGCAGCTATCGCTTTATCCAGGTGGGCCACATCGTGCGCAGCAGAGATCTGCACACGGATACGCGCCTTGCCTTGCGGAACTACCGGATAGTAAAAACCAATAACGTAGATACCCTCATTCAGCATTTTGGCGGCAAATTCTTGCGCCAGCTTGGCATCGTACAGCATAACCGGTACAATAGGGTGTACGCCTGGTTTAATATCAAAACCGGCAGCGGTCATTTTCTCGCGGAAGTATTGGGTATTGCTCTCCAGTTTATCGCGCAGATCGGTGGTTTCGCTCAGCATATCCAGTACAGCAATTGATGCACCTGTGATAGCCGGAGCCAACGTATTGCTGAACAAATATGGGCGTGAGCGCTGGCGCAGCATATCGATGATCTCTTTACGGCCTGATGTAAACCCACCTGATGCACCACCCAAGGCTTTACCTAATGTACCGGTAATGATATCGATCTTACCCATTACATTATGATGCTCATGCGTACCGCGACCCGTTTTACCCATAAAGCCGCTGCAGTGGCTCTCATCTATCATCACCAGAGCATTGTACTGCTCGGCAAGGGCACAAATTTTATCCAATTGGGCAATAGTACCATCCATAGAAAAAGCACCATCAGTAACGATAATACGGTGGCGAAGCCCTTGCGTGGCTTTCAGTTGCTCTTCCAGGTCGGCCATGTCATCGTGTTTATAACGCTTACGCTGTGCTTTACAGAGGCGCACACCATCAATGATAGACGCATGGTTCAGCTCGTCAGAGATGATAGCATCCTGATCGTTAAACAATGGTTCAAACACTCCACCGTTTGCATCAAATGCAGCCGCGTAAAGGATAGTGTCTTCCGTACCTAAGAACTCGGAAATCTTTTGCTCTAACTGCTTGTGGATGTCCTGTGTACCGCAGATAAACCTTACTGATGATAATCCATAACCATGGGTATCCATAGCATTTTTAGCTGCTTGCACTACTTTAGCATTGCCCGACAGGCCGAGGTAGTTGTTAGCGCAAAAGTTGATCACTTCTTTACCACCTTGCACAGTAATATCTGCGCCCTGTGGCGAAGTGATAATTCGTTCTTTCTTATATAGGCCAGCTGCTTCTATGTCAGCAAGTTCTTGTTGTAAAACCGGTTGCAGTGTATTGTACATAACAGATGTATTTTAAAAGCCCAAAATTAGGAATTACCCTTCACTTGATGGGTACTACACCTGCTTTTAATATTTATATGTTACAAAACAAACATTTAATAAGCATTTAATATTATGTAGGGAAATCGCGCGTATGAGAAGATACTTACTATTACTGATGCTTAGCACCGTTGGCATGCTTGCTAATGCCCAGCAGTTTATGCTCAGCGGCCGCATTACCGGCAACAAAGGCGAACCCGTATCTTTCACATCGGTTTATATACGTAACTCTACCTACGGCACCACAGCAAATGAACAGGGCAACTATCAGTTTAAATTAGCGCC
>JAESTD010000246.1 GCA_016763755.1 Mucilaginibacter sp. | reverse complement strand
TTTACATATCTATAAATGCTGCACCGATAAGAGACGAGAGCGGCGCATTGGTTGGCGGCATTGGCACGTTTATGGATGTAACACACAGGCGCCTTGCAATACAGCAAAAGGATGAGTTTATCAGCGTGGCAAGCCATGAGTTGCGTACACCCATCACCAGTTTAAAAGCATCCTTGCAGTTATTGGACAGGATGAAGGATAACCCCCACGCTGTAATAATGCCTAAGCTGATATCGCAATCAAATAAAAGCCTTAACAAGGTGAGTATTTTGATAGATGACCTGCTGAACGCCACAAAAATGACTGAAGGCCATTTGGCTTTGAATAAAACCAATTTCGCTTTATCATCAATGGTGGCAGAATCATGCCAGCATGTGCGTGCCGAAGGCGTATTTAGCATTGAGGCTACCGGCGATGAATCCCTTACGGTTAACGCCGATATGTTTAAAATTGAGCAGGTACTGGTAAACCTGGTCAACAACGCCGTTAAGTACGCGCCGGATTCAAAAACGATAGAAGTACGGTTTGTAAAGGAGGGCCAAAATGCCAAAGTATCCGTAACCGACTATGGCCCGGGTATACCCGAAGAAAAGTTCCCTCATTTGTTTGAACGCTATTACCGCGTAAGCAGCGTCGGTCACCAGTATTCGGGCCTGGGATTAGGGCTATATATTTCTTCGGAGATCATAAAAAAACACGGTGGCAGTATCGGGGTTGAAAGCGAGTTGGATAAAGGCACAACCTTTTGGTTTACACTGCCGCTGTAAGGATACCTGTGTCGCAAATAGCCCCTTAAATTGTCATTTTCATACAGTGTAAAGTTTTGCTATTCATCGGTTATTTGTATTGTTAATCAACTGACACAACAATTTAAATAACCATATCATGAAAAGAGGATTTACAAGAACCAGGATTGCCGGCTTGGTATTGATGGTTGCTATGTTTTTCATTAGCGCAATTCAGTCTAAAGCGCAACAGACCAAACCATCTTCCAGCGGTTACGCACCCGTAAATGGCATTAAAGTTTACTATGAAGTATACGGAGAAGGCAAACCACTTGTGTTGCTTCACGGAGCCTTTATGACCATCGAGGGTAACTGGGCCGAGTTACTGCCCCAACTCTCAAAAAACAGGAAAGTGATAGCCATTGAGATGCAGGGACATGGCCATACGCCATATTCAGACAGGAAATTATCAAACCTGAATTTAGCAAAAGATGTTGCCGGCGTAATGGATTATCTGAAAGTGGATAGTGCCGACATTGCAGGCTACAGTATGGGTGGATCTGTAGCTTACCAGTTTGCTATCTTATACCCAAAACGATTGAATAAATTGGTTATTATATCCTCTACCTATAAAAGCACAGGATGGTTGCCCGAGATAGCTGATGCTTTTAAATCATTTAAACCGGAACTTTTTGACAATAGCCCGATGAAAACGGCTTATGATGCCGTAGCACCCGACAAAACAAATTGGAATAAATTTATTACACAAATGATAGCCTTTGCCGGTGAGCCGTTTGATATGGGCGACGCCAACATTGCAAAGATCAAAGCACCAGTGCTCATCATTGCGGGTGATAATGATGGGCTGGATAAAGTTGAACTTGCAGAAACTTACAAGTTATTGGGCGGTGGGGTTTCTGCGGATATGCAGCCTATGCCTAAAGCGCAATTGGCTATTGTGCCTGCACAGGGCCATGTTAGCCTGATGATGCAAAATGCAACACTTTTAACTTATCTGAATGCATTTTTGAAGTAGGATATTGATGCCGAACCTTACACGTAAAGCTGCCTGCGTAAGTTAGGCAGCTTTTTTGTTGAAGATGATTTTTTGGCGCTTATCAACAATAAATCATAGTATTGCATTTAAATGCAGCACACCATCCTAATCATCGACGACGAAAAGAAACTGAACGATCTGCTCTCGCGCATCATTGGGCTGGAAGGGTTCAAAGTGCTGCAGGCTTTTACCGGTAAGGAAGGCCTTAAGCTTTTGCAGCAGGAAGATGTTTTACTGGTATTAAGCGATGTAAAGCTCCCCGATGTGAACGGCGTTGACCTGGTAAAAACCATTAAGGAAAAGAAACCTTATGTGGAAGTGATCAACCTTACGGCCTACGGTACCATTGCCGATGGTGTAAAAGCTATCCAGAACGGAGCATTTAATTACATAACCAAAGGCGACGATAATGATAAAATTATTCCATTGGTAAACCAAGCTATTGATAAGGCCGTGTTGCAAAAACTGGTATTTGATCAGCAAAAGAAAGCAGGTGCCAGGGCGAGTTTTACCAGTATAATTGGTAATTCAAAAGCGATACAAGAAGCCGTTTCCCTTGCCCGCCGTGTTGCAGTAACAGATACTACCGTTTTGCTTTTGGGCGAGACTGGTACCGGGAAAGAGGTTTTTGCATCAGCCATCCATCACGAGAGCGAACGCAGGCAGATGCCTTTTGTGGCCATCAACTGCAGCAGCTTTACGGCCGAGCTTTTAGAGAGCGAATTGTTTGGCTATAAAGCGGGGGCTTCTACAGGGGCACTTAAGGACAAAAAGGGTTTGCTGGAAGAGGCACAGCACGGCACCGTATTTTTGGATGAGATAGGCGAAATGAGTCTTGATCTGCAAGCTAAACTGCTGCGGGTGCTTGAAAGCAAAACCTATATCCGCGTTGGCGATACGCAGGTGACCAAGGTCAATATCCGCATCATAGCTGCTACCAACCGCGATCTGCAAAAGGAGGCCGAAGCCGGCAATTTCAGAATCGATCTTTACTATCGTCTTTCGGTATTTACCATCACGTTGCCATCGTTGAACGAACGTAAGACGGATGTTGAGCTACTGGCTAATTATTTTCTGAAAGATTTTTCGGCCCGGGATGGCAAAAAGGCGCCAACCATGAACAAGGAATTTGCATCGTTGTTAAGTAGCCATAACTGGAAAGGTAATATACGCGAACTAAAAAACGTGATGGAACGCGTTACCATATTGGCAGATAGCGATACCTTAACTGCCGATTTGCTCCCGCCCGATTTTAAATACCCTAATACCGACCACAACGCTGTTGATCTGGCAACTATCGAGCGGCAGCATATCCAAAAGATCCTCGCCCGCACCCACGGCAATAAAGCGGAGACTGCACGTTTGCTCGGGATCGGGATAACTACGCTGTACCGTAAGCTTGACGAGTATAAAATCGCTTTATAATTTAAATAACGCCTTCAAACTATAAGGCTAACAACTTGGATGGATGTAAGTGATTATGTAAATTAGTGAACCAATCCAAACCATCATGCCATCATTTTTACGTTCTCTCCTATGCTTTGCTGCCCTGCAGATAGCAGTTACATTATCATTAAGTGCTCAGCATTTACCGCACAGTACACCCGAGGCCCAGGGTGTCGACTCTAAAGGCATCCTTAATTTTGTAAATGCAACCCGAACCGGTAAAACAGAGTTCCATAGCTTTATGCTCTTGAGGCATGGTAAGGTAGTTGCCGAAGCATGGTGGGATCCGTACAAACCCGATCTAAGGCACACACTCTACTCATGCAGTAAAAGTTTTACTGCCACTGCAGTAGGTTTCGCTATTGGCGAAAAGAAGCTAAAGTTGACTGATAAAGTGATCTCATTTTTTCCCGATCAGCTGCCTGCTAAAGTAAGCGATAACCTGGCTGCCTTATCAGTAAAAGATGTATTGATGATGGCCGACGGGCAAGACCCCGAACCTATCCGCGTGGGAATGGATAGCAATTGGGTGAAAGGATTTTTAGCTGCGCCTATTGTGCATAAACCGGGGTCGGTTTTTCTTTATAATTCTGTAGGTACATATATGCTGTCGGCAATTGTGCAAAAGGTTACCGGACAAACCGTGCTTGCGTATCTGAAACCAAAATTGTTTGATCCTTTGGGTATCACAGGTATGGATTGGGAAACAGATATCAAAGGAATCAATACAGGAGGCTGGGGGCTGCGTTTAAAAACCGAAGACATGGCCAAATTTGCGCAGTTGTTTTTGCAGAAAGGCAAATGGAATGGCAAGCAAATATTACCACAAGGTTGGGTTGAAGAAGCCAGCAGTGTGAAGATCATCCAGCATCCCGATTTGCCGCAGGCCAAAAAAGACTCGAGCGATTGGGAGCAGGGCTATTGCTACCAGATGTGGCGCTGCCGCAACAATGCTTACCGCGGGGATGGTGCCTTTGGGCAGTATATGATAGTAATGCCCGATCAGGATGCAGTACTCGCCGTAACTGCAGAAACGTCAAACATGCAGGAAGAGATAAACCTGGTTTGGCAACACTTGTTACCTGCTATGAAATCCGGCAAATTGACGGCTGATAAGAACACCAACGAACAACTACAAAAGGCGATAAAACAGCTGGCATTACCAGCCTTCCCTAAGAATGATAATAACTTCGCGAACAGCATTAACGGCAAAAAATATTCATTAGAGCCCAATAGCCTCAAGTTTAGCGATATAACTTTTAGCGCAACCGGCGGCACTTGTCAAATAGCTATAAAGGGAGACACCGCTACTTACAAAATTGATTTTGATAGCGGGGACTGGCATGTGGGCAAAACAAATAAACCGGGCCCATCTTTAACAGCCTTTACCCGGGAGATACGTACTATGCTTTTCCCCGCTAAAGTGGCCGGAAGCTACACCTGGAAAGATGAGCATACGCTGCAACTGACTTTGCGTTATATTGAAAGCCCGCATACCGAAAGGTTCAACTGCGAGTTTGATGGCAACAAGCTAACCATCCACCATACTAATAGCTTTGAGACCGGGAAAGAAACCGTACTTAAGGGGATGAGCCTTTGATGGGATGGTATATAGATTTGCTATATCTGCTTACAAAAACTCGGCAGTATAAGTGGTTTTAGGATGGAAATTTTTCCACGAGTGCCAATACTCCTGGTAAGCCTGCACAGATGTCAGCTGTTTGCCTTTATTAGCACCTGCTATGCAAAGGCCGGTTTTATCCCAGGTTGAGTTGGTTTCCATATCAGCCAGTTGATCCGTACCCGCTGCTTTAAAATGAAGCTGTTTGCCATCAACCATCGCTTTCCAAGCCTGGAAGGTTTGCTTATCATTATTGATGGTAACCAATAACGGCGTTTTGCCAACAACATCATTAAACAGTTTGGCTTTTACCAGTTGTCGCCAGTCGTATGCTTTAGCTTGTCCGTTAAGGTTAATGCCTACTACCCAGCTTTTACGTACCAGTGTATCCTTATTAAGGATGGTAGAGTCTTTATCAAGTGGTTGGGTGATGTCGTATTTTTTCAGATCAGCATAGTCGCCTTTGAATTGGCTTTCCGGCTGTAATACTAATGAGCGCGGGTACCGTTCCAACCATGCCGCTAACGTTGCCTGTTGGTAAGGTATCTCGGTAAGTTTCTCCCCCGCGCGACTGCCTACAGCGGCTTCGCCGGTTGCCTGATACCACCATGTATGGGTCGATTCATCTTCTATAACCGCGTTATAATGCCTTGCGCCAACCAGGCGGAAGGTTTCGCGTTTGCCGCTTACAATAGGGCTAAATACCCGGCCTGTGCGGCACATGGTACAGTAGGTAACCATTACGGGCATGCCGCCGATCTCGTCCTGAATTTTATGGTGATAGCCTAAATAAACAATCGGGTATGCTTTAGCTACCCCATTATGCACTACGCCCACTACCAGGTAGTTTTGTGGAACTTTGTTTGCAAAAATATTGGCGAAGGAAGGAGCCGCTGGCTCCTTAAACATTTCTTCGGCCTTGAATTGTATATCTGTAACATAAAAAGTAGCAGCACCGGCAAGCAGCACAACCGGGAATAGAAATTTCTTTAAACGTGTCTCGGCTAAAAAGTAAAATGCGTAAGCTATGATAGCAATTATCCCAACTATACGTAAAGGCCAAACTATCCTTTCAAGGTAATAACAGAGTTTTATGGCCTCTAAATTTTGGCTGCCGGGGAAAGGCATCAAAAGGTAAACATGTACCAGGCCGGGCAAAAACAAGAAGGCCATGGCGAGCCAAAATAGCCATGTTTTTTTTACAGCAACATTTGCTGCACCAACAGTTAAGTCGTTGTTAAGGGCGATAGCAGTATCGTCAAAGACAACACCTGCAGGCATACTTGGCATTAAATGAAACTTTTTGGTTTATAATAGGTTAAGTATACGTAACACAAAAATTACATATATTTACAACAGCAATATATCAATTAAAATAAAACAAACAATGAGAAAACTTTTTTTTCTTGCCGCTTTGTTAATAGGCTTAACATCGGCATCATTTGCACAAACTGCTAAAACCGGCGCTCCAAAAGAGAAAGCAATGGAGTTACAGAAAAAGCTTTCTTTGAGCGACAAACAGTGCGAAAAAGTTAGCGCAATCTACCAGGAATCAGCTAATAAGTTTGAGACTATCAAAAAGCAGGAAAACGGCGATAACGCTAAAATGGCGAAAGCACTTGCCCCGGTTCGTAAAGAAACCATCACAAAAATTAAAGCCCAGTTAACCAAAAAGCAAGCAGTTAAGTTTGATGCCTTGGTTAAGCAAGAGCGTGCTAATAATGCAGGCTGGTCAACCGGTTGGTCGGCAGATTCATAAGCAGAATTTAACAATCAACATATAGAGCCCCCGAATTTCGGGGGCTTTTTTTGTTTTGCTCCACATAATTATTTATTAATTGTTGCTTTTTTAATTATAACATTTAAATTTACTTAACCTGATTATTAACCACTTCGTGAAAAAAATACTGGCAATAGCGATGCTGTTTGTGCTCCTGTTTAACATGGGCGGGTACATGCTATTGTTTCAATATTGCCTTAAGGCTTCTGATGATTTTGCCAACGAGCAAATAAGCAAAGGATTTTACAGGCCCGATGAGCTGGTAGAAATAAAGATCCCCGTACGCATGCCGTATGTCCAGGAGCAGTTGCAGTATGAGAACATATCGGGCCAGATACAGCTGCAAGGAAATTGCTACAACTACGTAGCCCTTAAAATGACACGCGATACCATGTACGTTAAGTGCGTGCCCAATTACGCTAAAACAAAACTGATAAGCCAGAACATCATCAACGCTAAGGAGATAAGCGACTCGCCGCTTGCTAAGAAAAATCGTGCATCATCGCTGAAGAAAACCGGCACTGATAATGATTTTAATTACGCGGTTACCATTTTTAACATCCTATCCCCTTTTAAAACGCAGGAAAAACCTTTTGTAAAGGATAACAACCGTTTTTCAGAATCTCATCTCTCATCTCCGGCGCAACCGCCCGAAGTATTGTCATAACACCAAGCTTAATTAATTCAATTGCCTTGCGATATAGTTGACCTGTATCCGCATTTTGCTTGCGTATGGGTGTTTTGCATCGTTATACGGCAGACAAGGTAATTTATCCGCTTAGTATTTATGACCGTAATTTTATGCCTTATATAGCACTTGAAGATCATCTGCCGGGCATCACCGGCTTATTAGAATATAGTAAGGGTACGGCGCAGCCTATCCGCGAGTTAACCCAATTTTTGTTGCGCGGGCCATCAACCTTAACGCAGGCCGAGCGCGAGCTCATCGCCACTGTGGTATCACACGGTAACGAATGCACTTTTTGCACCACCGCGCACACCGCCGCTGCCGACCTGCTTGCAGGCGAAGCCAAAACCGCCGCAATGGTAAAACAAGATATCAATAGTGCACCGGTTAGCGACAAAATGAAAGCCCTGCTTACCATTGCCGACCTTACCCGCCAAAGCGGAAAAAGCGTAACGCCCGAAGCGATACAAAAAGCCAAAGACGCCGGCGCCACTGATGTTGAGATCCATGATACGGTACTGATAGCAGGGCTTTTTTGCCTGTACAACCGCTATGTTGATGGCTTAGGCACAGCTCTGCCGGATAAACCGGCCTATTATGATGTGTTAGCTGAAAGGATAGTTAACCATGGCTACACTCGCCTGCCTGAAGGCTATGATCATCTGAAGAAAAAATAACCCCTACACAACCAACCCTGAAATTTAAACCACACAATGAAAAAACTTTTATTCATACTCATCATATTATTCTCGCTGCCGGCCCTGGCGCAGGATACGCACATTAAAGGTACAGTGAAAGATGCCGAGGGGAACCCGGTTCCTAACGCCACTGTAACCGTCAAAGGCAAAACACTGGCCACTACTACAGGTGCCGATGGCCGTTTTTCTATCCGCGCTGCGGGACTGAGCTACCCGGTAAACCTGGTTGTTTCTGCTATCGGGTTTGATCAGCAGGATATAGCTGTCTCTGGAGCAGGCCAACCTGTTAATGCAATCATGGCGGTTAAAACCGTAATGCTTAACGAGGTGGTAAGCGCCGCAACCCGTGTAAACCAAAGCAGCCTGCAATCGCCTGTAAGCGTGGAGAAAATGGGGCAGCGAGCCATTAAAGAGAATCCATCTTTTACTTTTTACGATGGCTTGCAGGCGCTTAAAGGGATGGAAGCCGTTACCAGTAGCGTTACCTACAAACAGGTAAATACCCGCGGCTTTAACAGCACCGGTAACTCGCGCTTTTTGCAATTGGTAGATGGCGTTGATAACCAAACTCCGGGCTTAAACTTTGCTGTGGGT
Organism: Mucilaginibacter sp.; assembly: GCA_016763755.1. Lineage (GTDB taxonomy): Bacteria > Bacteroidota > Bacteroidia > Sphingobacteriales > Sphingobacteriaceae > Mucilaginibacter. The sequence continues at coordinate 35,981 of JAESTD010000246.1, read as the reverse complement.
AACTTGTTCGGCGCGTCAGACCTGGATATTGAATCGGCCGAGGTGATCCCGGGTGCAGCATCTGCATTATATGGTCCGGTAGCATTTAATGGCTTGCTTTCTATTCGTACAAAAGATCCTTTTAAATATGAGGGTTTGTCTTTACAAGTAAAAAGCGGTATTAACCATGTTGGCGAGACCGGCTCAAGTGCAAAAAGCATCAACGACTTTGCGCTGCGCTTTGCAAAATCATTTAACAACCGTTTTGCCTTTAAACTGAATGCATCATACTTAACCGGTACCGATTGGTATGCAAATAACTATACCGACATCAGTGCAACAACCGCTCCTGCAAACCGCGGCTCTAATAATCCCGCCCGCGATGCGCTGAATATTTATGGCGATGAAGTTACCAAACAACTACCCGGCATAGGTCTGGTATCGCGCACAGGTTATGAAGAAAAAGACCTGATGAATTATGATGTGTACAGCCTTAAACTGAACGGTGCTTTACATTATAAGATCACTAACGATATCGAAGCCATATACCAATACAACTATGGCAAGGGTACAGCCAGTTATACCGGCAGCAGCCGTTTTGATCTGAACAACTTTGTGTTACAAAATCATCGTGTAGAGATAAAAGGCAGTAATTTTTTTATACGCAGCTACATGGTAGGCGAAAACTCGCACGACTCGTACAACACCCGTTCTTTAGCACAGTTCATCAACCGCGATTGGGTGCAGGATCTTAATGGCAATACCGTGTCGCCGGCCCAGGCGGATGCTACCTGGTTTAACCGCTACGCTGCTGCTTTTAACGGAAGTGTTACCGGCGTTACAGGTAATAATCATGCTGCTGCACGCACCTTTGCAGACCAGGGCAGATTTTTACCGGGCACGCCTGCATTTGAGAGTGCTAAGGATGCTTCGATCCACAATTATGGGTTAAGTGGCGCAGGCGTTTTCAGTAGCAGTAAATTTTACCATACCGATGCCCAGTACGATTTTACAAAGGCTATAAAAGTATTTGAGCTTTTAGCAGGCGGTAGCTTCCGTAAATATTCGATGTTTACCAATGGAAGCTTGTTTGATGATAAGGACAGTCGTATCAAGATCAACGAATACGGATCGTTTTTACAAGCAGGTAAAAAGCTGTTTGATGATAACCTGAAACTGACTGCCTCTATCCGTTATGATAAGAACGAAAACTTTAAAGGCAGCTTTACGCCAAGGTTCTCGGCAGTTTACACGGTTGATAAGATCCATAACTTTAGAGCGTCATACCAAACCGGGTTCCGTAATCCAACGCCTGTAGATCAGTTTATTCATCTTAACGTTGGGCCTATCACCATTTTGGGTGGTGCACCTAAAAACAGTGCCGACCTAAATGTTTACCAAAACTCATTCACGATAGCGTCGGTGGGCGCTTTTGGTGCAGCGATTGGTCAGGCAATTGGCAGCGGCACCCCGCCTCAGCAGGCTGCGGCTCAAAATAAAGACCTGCTTGTAAAATCAAACGTACCCTACATCAAACCCGAACAACAAAAAGCCTTTGAGCTGGGCTACAAAAGCCTCATCGCCGATAAATTATTGGTGGATGTGAATTACTATTACAGCTCTTACACCAACTTTATTCTTAACACCGTAGTGCTTAATCCGGTAAGCCCTGTTTTAGGTGCCGATGGTAAAACCAACCCTGCGGCTGCCGGCGATGTGGCTTCTAACAATTACCACCTGTACCAATTATATACCAATGCACAGGATAAAGTATCTGCACAAGGTGCAGGTTTAGGCCTTACTTACCTGCTTGATAAAGGATATCTTGTTGGTGGTAACGCTACTTTATCGGTATTTAACCTGGGTAAAGCCAATATCAATAATATTGCACAATATAACACACCAAAATGGAGCACCAACGCCAGCTTTGGTAATGCAAATGTGGGCAAAGGCTACGGCTTCAATATTAACTGGCACTGGCAAAGCGCCTTTGACTGGTACGGAACATTTACCAGCGTAAGACCGGGCCGCGTTAACGCTTACTCGATGGTTGATTTGCAGGTGAACAAAAAACTGCCTGCGGCGCATACCACCATTAAACTGGGTGGCAGCAACATCTTTAACAAATACATTTCACAAGCTTATGGATCACCTGCTGTGGGTGCTATTTACTACGTAGCGCTTGTGTTTGATAGTCCTTTAAAATAATGGAGATGAAAACGATGACAATGGAAACGGAACAACAGGCCTTGCGTAACAGCAAGGCCTACTATGCAGCCGTATTTACCCTATGCTTTGTAAGCAGCGTGCTGGGCGGCTCGGTATCAACGCTTATGTCGGTTTATTTGCCTGTGGTGCTTAAAGACCTGCAGGCTGGTATTAAACCCGGCGAAGTAGATAGTGTAAGCGGATTGATAAATGCCCTTTTTATTTACGGATGGGCATTGGGCGGCTTTACCTGGGGCATGATAAGCGACCGCATCGGCCGTAAAAAGGCTTTGCTGAGTTCTATCATTTGCTATGGCGTGTTCACTATCCTTACCGGACAAATGCCGCAATGGGCGGGTGTAATAATATGCCGTTTCCTGAGTGGTTTTGGCGTAGGCGGCGAAATGGTTATTGCCATGACTTTGATATCAGAAATATGGCCCAAGAAAAGCAAAGCCATTATGATAGGTATCCTCTCTATAGCTTTCCCTATCGGGATATTTGGCGCAGGTGCCATCAATGTGATCACCCCGCTTTGGCGACAGGGTTTCTTTATCGGCGCGGTGCCATTAGCTATGGCTTTGATAGGTATTTTTGTTATCAATGGATCGGCAGAGTGGCGCGAGCATAAGAGCGGGCCAGCAAAAAGTGGTTCGCTGTTTTCGGCAGATAACCGCGGTGAACTGATATTTGGTTCGCTGATATTTGGCACCATGCTGATAGGTCTTTGGGCCATATTCTCGTGGCTACCCACCTGGATCCAAGGCCTTACCACCGGCGATGCCGCCAAAGAGCGTGGTCTTAGCATGATGTTTATGGGCATGGGCGGATTAACGGGCGGCTTTTTCTCGGGCTGGCTGGTTAACCTTTTAGGTTTACGTCGCTCTATGGTGCTTTGCTTTGGCGTTTGTACCGTACTGTCATTTGTGCTGTTCAAAACTAACAGCAGTATCTCCAACATCGTGTTTGTTGAAATTGCCGTAATCGCGCTGTTCTTTGGCGCAAGTCAGGGTGTGTTGTCTGCGTATATCCCGCAATTGTTTCATACCGGGATACGGGCAACAGCAACCGGTTTTTGTTTCAACATAGGCAGGTTGTTTACAGCTACGGCTGTTTTGTTCATCGGGGTATTGGTAACCACTTTAGGCGGATACGGGAATGCGATATTTCTGTTCTCGCTGGTATTTGTGCTTGGCTTTATAGCGGTATTAATGATGCCGCGCAAGGTCGGAAATATAAATTGATCATTTAATTAATAACTAAAATATGGCATATATAAATGTTCCTGAAGGCGTGCCGGGCATCCGGTCGCTGGTGATGTTCCGGCCGGAGACAGGCAAATACCTGTATGATCTGGCAGAGGTCTTATTGCGTGGCGAATCGCCTCTGTCGCAGGCAGAGCGTGAGTTGATAGCCGCCTATGTATCTCGCCGAAACGAGTGTGTTTTTTGCAGCAATAGCCACGCAGCCGCTGCCCGTTGCCTTTACGGCGATGACGATACCACGGTAGATGATGTGCTGAACGACTTGCAGGCCGCCAACGTTAGCCCTAAAATGAAAGCCTTGCTGCATATAGCAGGCAAGGTGCAGATATTAGGTTTAGAAGTAACTCCGGAGATTGTCAGGGTTGCCAAAACACTGGGAGCTACAGACAAAGAGATACATGATACGGTATTGATAGCGGCGGCCTTCTGCATGTTTAATCGTTATGTTGATGGCCTGGGCAGCCTTACACCAACCGACCCTGAAGCATATAAAGAAATGGGAAAACGCATGATACAAGGCTATGCCTTACCAACTAAACAATAAACTATGGCACATATTGAATTAAATAACGACCTGCCCGGCATTCGCGGATTGATGGCCTATCGACCGGAAACAGAAAAGCCCTTAAACGCTCTCGCTGAGGTTTTGCTTCGCGATGATAACAATACGCTTAGTCGCGGTGAGCGGGAACTAATTGCCACCTATGTATCGTACTTAAACGATTGCTTCTTTTGCCAGAACGTACATGGTTCCATTGCCGGGCACTACCTCAATTGCAATATTGAGCAAATAGATAAGATAAAGGCAGATTTCAGCGAGACTGATCTATCGCCCAAGATGAAGGCATTTTTAAATATTGCAGCGCGCGTGCAAATAGGTGGTAAACATGTTTCCGAAGATGACATTGCCAAAGCCCGCGAAGCCGGTGCAACAGATATAGAGATCCATGATGTGGTATTGATCGCAGCAGCGTTCTGCATGTTTAACCGCTATGTTGATGGCCTGGGCACATGGGCGCCGCAAGATAGAATGTTCTATGTAAACCGCGCCCCTCAACGTGCCGAAGAAGGATATTTGGGGAGCGTGTTTAAGTAAAACGTATTAAAGCATGCCACTTGGTTATAATTCTAAGCCGCTTTGCTATTGTAAAGCGGCTTTTTGTTTTTAGTAGCCAAGAAAATAATTTAATTTAGGGGCACATCGCCTACGGGCTTATGCACAGAGCCAATGCACACTATACTGCCTTTTTTACTTTTAATGGTAGCTGCCGTTGTTTTGCTGGAGATGTGGGCCAGCAAACTCAGGATAGCTTACCCCATATTGCTGGTTGTAGCAGGGTTAGTGGTAAGCTTTATACCAGGCTTGCCACCGGTTAAAATAGACCCCGACCTCATCTTCTTCATCTTTATGCCGCCAATATTATTCGAGGCATCGTGGACAATATCGTTCAAGGAGATGAAAAAATGGTGGCGCATTATTACCAGCTTTGCTTTTCTGGTGGTATTTTTCACGGCCTTGTCTGTAGCCCTGGTGGTTAACCACTATATACCCGGCTTTACCTTGCCATTGGGTTTTTTACTTGGCGGTATAGTGGCCCCGCCAGATGCGGTGAGCACTGCCGCAATTACCAAATTTGTTAAAATCCCGAAGACCACTTCGGCAATTTTAGAGGGCGAAAGTTTGCTTAACGATGCTTCTTCATTAATTATCTTTCGCTTTGCGTTGGTAACGGTGGGCACCGGGCAATTTGTTTGGCAAGAGGCAGCTACCAGCTTTGTTTGGATGGTTGTTGGCGGTGTAGGCATAGGCTTGCTGCTGGGCTGGATATTTGTTAAAATGCATAAAGGCCTTAATATGGATGTTTCGTCCAATATCGCATTTACACTTATCGAACCTTATTTTATGTACTGGCTGGCAGAGCAATTACATTGCTCGGGCGTACTTGCTGTGGTAAGCGGTGGACTTTTTATGTCGACCCGGCGATTGCAGTTCCTGAACAGCAGCAGCAGGATCCAGGCCTTTAGTGTTTGGGAAAGCTTTGTGTTTATACTCAACGGAATTGTGTTCCTCATAATAGGTTTAGACCTGCCGGAAATTGTTGAAGGTTTGCGTGCCCATGGCACACCCTTATATACAGCTATCGGTTATGGAATATTAGTTACTTGTGTGCTGATAGGTGCGCGTATTATTAGCTCATATTGCGCCATGATAGCTACATATATATTCAGGCCGAGTGTGGCCCCGAGGGCGCGTACACGCTCGCGATTGTTTAAACTGCCACTGATATTGGGCTGGTCGGGTATGCGGGGAGTGGTATCATTGGCGGCGGCGCTGGCTATCCCCACAACGTTGGATAGTATTACCGAGTTCCCTCAGCGTAATCTCATTTTGTTCATCACCTTTGTTGTTATATTGCTAACCTTAGTGGTGCAAGGGCTCACGCTTCCTTTATTTATCAAATATTCTGGTGTGTTTGATGGCCTTATGAGCGAAGAGGCCAGCGCACATGCAAAGCAGGAAATGAAGAAAGGGTTGAAACAGCACATATACAAATTTCTGAAAGAAAAACACGACGGTGAGCTAAACGGCCATGCCGGTATAGAAAAGATGCTGAAAATTTGGGAAGAGCGAACCAAAAGCACAGAAGATACTTTCATGAACGAAAAAACAAAGGCTGTTTTTGTTGAATTGTTAGAAAGCCAGCGCCAGTATCTTACCGAATTGAACAAAGATCCCGGGATAGACGAAGAACTTATCCGCATCCAGCTTTATCAGATAGACCTGGAAGAAGAACGCCTTAAAATTATCTAAAAACCACGAGTTGCATATGTTGCTGAAAATCAGTTAGTAACAACTGGTTTAAGTTCGAGCTGATTTTATAAGCACTATAAGTTGTATTAGATTTCTGTTAAAACGCTGTAAAGCCAAATATAAGTTATTACTTTGCAGTTCATTATACCGGCATCCTTGCCGGGTAATTGTGATAAGGTTTAGGTTGAAATCCTCTGGTGGCGAGCACCGGGGGATTTCGTTTTTTAAGACCTTACCGAATCAAGGTATAACGCCGCCGCGCCCAGTATGCCGCTATTTTCTAATGCCGATACCTCTATCCTTAAATTTTGCACAGCACGTGGGTAGGCTAATGTGTTGATCTCCTGCCACATCGTTTTCTCAAAAAATGGATAGCCTTTGCTCGCCGAGCCACCGAGAACAATCAGCTCAGGGTCATAGGTATACATTACGGATTTTATCGCATAACCCACATGGTGGCCGTATTCTGCATACATTTCAAGCGCCTGCGCATCGTTTTCTAAAGCTTTCTGATAAACCTCTTTACCGTTAATGCCTTTGGTGAGGGTAAAGAAAGACCCGCCCGCATAAAAATCCAGCACACTATCCATATAAGGCAGCAAGCCAAATTCGCCGGCGCCGCAGTTGCGACCGCTGTAGAGATGCCTATTTACGATGACACCAGCACCAAGCCCGGTACCTTGCGTAAGGCCAACCATGCTGTCATAGCCCTGCCCTTTGCCATAATAGTATTCGCCTATAGCAAAGCAGTTGGCATCGTTATTTACGCATACGGGCATATTGTATTTATCTTCGAGGAAACGTTTCAGGTGTACTTCTTTCCATGATGGGATATTTTGAACATCGTATACGATGCCTTCTTTAACATCAACCATGCTTGGTACGCCAATGCCTATAGCTGTTGCCTGTTGCTGACTTAACAGGGTATCAATAATGGCACAAATATCATCGAGCACATCGCTCTCGCTGCCCTGGCTTTGGATGGGCGAGCCTACAATATCTGATAGCGTGCCACTGTTTACAATTGCCCCGCGCACATTGGTTGCGCCAAGATCTATGCCAATGATTTTTAAACCGTCCATAACCTAAAGATGCAGGAAATAGTTGAGCGGTTGAAAGGTCAGACAGATATTTCCTGTTTCTTTTTCATGTAGCCGGGTACATTTACCAACAAGATGCCAACCAGTATGATGAGCAGGCACAATAACTGCTGCCCGTTCACCGGTTCGTTGATGAATAGCCACCCCAAAAGCACCGCCACTACCGGGTTGACGTAGGTGTGTGTGCTTACCACAGCAGGTGGTTTTATACCGATGAGCCAGATAAAAGACAGGTAAGCTACTAATGATCCCATTACTATTAAGAACAGTAAGCCGCCCCAGCTTTCCCTGCTCACTTCGCCGAAAGAAAACCCGATGTATTCTCCTTTAACTGCGATGATGATAGCACATGCTATCCCCGCCGAAATCAATTGCACCGAGGCATTCATCACTGTTGAGCTATCGCCTTTGGCATCCTTGGTAATTAACGACCCTAACACCCATATCAATGCGCTGATGATAACCACCACACTCGCAATAATAGCCATTGATGAAGTATTGGTTTCGGTAACGCCGAGTTTAAGGAACAGAAAGATGCCGGTAAAGCCTATGACCAATCCGCTGAGGATGTATTTGTTGGAGAAATATTCGGGCCAGCGCTTTTTATCAACCAGTAAGAAGATCAGCGGCTCGGTAGCCACCAGTATAGCCGCCTGCCCCGAGCTGATGTATTGTTCGGCCCAGGCTATCATGCCCGTGCCGCCAACCAGCATCATGGTACCACTAAGTGCATGCCGCCAAAGGTATTTCAACTCGGGGAGTTTCTCTTTTTTGATCTTGCACCAGGCCATCAGTATCAGCCCCGCTGCCACATAACGCAAGCCAACCAGTATAAACGGCGGTATGGTTTTTAACCCGTAAATCACCGCCAAATAGGTAGCGCCCCACACCACATAAATAGCGAAGAAGGCAAACGCTACAAGAAAGACTGATGGGAGTTTATTGGTCATACTTTTGAATAACGTGAATGCTGATGCGGTGACGATACCCAGTAAGCCGCCGGATATGAGCGTTACAACTATATTGCCAATTTGACTTAATCCCGTTAGTGTTTTTATCGCAAGCACCAATAGAGTGATAGCTGCTACAATAGCCCAATACATCATGTAACTATGTTTCCCGGCGGATGGTGTCACCGGTAATTGTATCGTAGCTATGATAATGATAGTAGCTCCAACGAACGAACTGACATGTTGCAGCAACTTATATACCGGGAAAGAATATTCTCCAACAGCTGTAGTATGCTGAAGGGCCTCTACACGCTCTGCAAAATAACCTGTAGGATGGGTAAAGCTATCCCAAAGTAAATGCGAAACTGCACCGATAAATAGAGATATTATGATGATAAGTAAAGGACTGCCAAGCGGTTCTCTTTTATTTTTAAATGCGGCAAATCTGTTGCTTAGAAACTTAGGCAGGTTATCTATCAATGGATTTCTAATAACGGAGTTGTAGATAACAACCATCAGTATCCCAACCGGCAGATCAAACCAAAACAAGCCGCCGATAGTATGGCTGTAAAGGGATAAAATCCGCATCCTTATAAAATACTCAAAATCGGGCACAAGACTGCCTGCAACCAAAGCCGTTAGCGAAAACCAACGTTTGGGCGCATAGCTAAGCGGAAACACAATTGCCGGATGTGAGAAAGTAAAAGGCATGCCACTAAGTTGCTGATAATTGGTGCTAAACAAAAATAGCGACGGGAAAAACCCGCCGCTATTCTGAAAAATCTATGCCGATATAAAATTATTACAAACCGAAGGCGCTTTTAACCTGGTCTACGTAGTCAAGTTTCTCCCAGGTAAATAGCTCTACCTCGCGGGTTACTACGCTGCCATCGTGCGCGTTAAATGATTTGGTAACCGTTTCGTTAGGGCGACCGAAGTGACCGTAAGCAGCAGTTTCGCTGTAGATAGGGTTACGCAGTTTAAAACGGGTTTCGATAGCGTATGGGGTCATGTTAAAGATTGCTTCAACCTTTTTAGCGATCTCGCCATCGGTTAAACCAACTTTAGCAGTACCGTAAGTATTTACGTAAATACCCATCGGCTGAGCCACGCCTATAGCGTATGATACCTGTACCAATACCTCGCTGCAAACACCGGCAGCTACCAGGTTTTTAGCAATGTGGCGGGTTGCATAAGCAGCAGAGCGGTCAACTTTTGATGGGTCTTTACCAGAGAAAGCACCACCACCGTGTGCGCCTTTACCACCATAGGTATCCACGATGATTTTACGACCGGTGAGGCCTGTATCGCCATGCGGGCCGCCAATAACAAATTTACCGGTAGGGTTAATGTGGTATTTAATATCGTTGTTAAAGAAGTGCGCGTATTTAGGGTATTTAGCTTTTACGCGAGGGATCAAAATGCTGATAATGTCGTTCTTGATCTTCTCTAACATTTCTTTCTCTTCAGCAAAATCATCGTGCTGGGTTGATATAACAATGGCATCAATGCGTTGCGGCTGGTTATCATTGTTATACTCCAAAGTCACCTGTGATTTTGCATCTGGGCGAAGGTATTTGATGTCGGTGTTTTCGCGGCGGATAGCAGCAAGCTCGCGTAATAAAGCGTGTGCAATATCCAATGCAAGCGGCATGTAGTTGTCGGTTTCGCTGGTAGCGTAACCAAACATCATACCCTGGTCGCCGGCACCTTGCTCTTCTTTGCTTGTGCGGTCAACACCCTGGTTAATATCAGGCGATTGCTCGTGAATGGCCGATAGCACACCACAAGAGTTGCCATCAAACATATACTCGCCTTTTGTATAACCTATGCGATTAATTACATCGCGGGCAATTTTTTGAACGTCTAAATAGGTTTTTGATTTTACCTCGCCGGCAAGTATCACCTGGCCTGTAGTAACCAAGGTTTCGCACGCTACTTTCGACTCGGGGTCAAAAGCCAGGAAGTTATCAATTAACGCGTCAGATATCTGGTCGGCAACTTTATCCGGATGTCCTTCTGAAACAGACTCCGATGTAAATAAATATGACATATAATAATGTATAAAAACGTTAAAGCCGAAAGGTAGGAGATTTATTGTTGAAACGCTGTAAAAGGAGAGCAGGGTTAGCACTTTTTTACGTGGTTGCAATCCAGCCTTTACACAGGGTAAGGGCATTAAATCAGTCCACTTTCAGGTGGCAAAAATAAAACAATTTTCCACAAACCCGAAAAACATTTACTTTTGCCCGCTCAAACATAGATAGTTGAAAAGGAAAGCTTTATTTATTATAAACCCCGTATCGGGCGGTAAGAAAAAGGATGACGTGCCGGGGCTGGTAAAGCAACACCTTGATGCATCTGTTTTTGAATACGATATTGAATTTACTACCGGTATTTTCCATGCGCATGACCTTGCCGTGGCTGCCGTTGGCGAATATGACACCATAGTTGCCGTTGGCGGCGATGGCACCGTCAATGAGATAGCATCGGGCATTGTAGAGACCACCACCGAGCTGGCAGTAATTCCATTTGGCTCGGGCAATGGATTGGCCCGTTTCTTAGGCATCCCAATGGGTACTGTAGATGCTATAAAAAACATGAACACCGGTCGCACCGTAACTATCGATGCCGGCAAAATGAACGGCCAATGGTTCTTTAATATGGCAGGAATGGGTTTTGACGCCCACATCAGCCATGTTTTTGCTCAGGGAAGCGAGAAACGCGGGTTTGTGAACTATTTTAAATCGTCGGTACAGGAGATCTCGCAATATCGTGCTCAGGAATATCATATAGAAGTTGATGGCAAAGCTTTAGATCGCGAAGCCTTTATGCTGAGCATTGCCAACTCATCGCAGTATGGTAATAATGCACACGTATCGCCAACTGCATCAGTACAGGATGGCTTGCTGGATGTATGCGTGATAAAACCTTTCCCTCTTTGGCGTTTCCCTGAAATGGGTTTAAGGATGTTTACCAAAACGGCCGACAAATCAAAATACGTTGAGATCATTAAAGGCAAGCATGTTCATATCACTCGTGTAAAACCGGGCCCTATCCATTTGGATGGTGAACCGCAATCTGCCGATGAGGATATTAACATAGAGGTAGTACCATCGGTACTAAATGTTATAGTGGGGAGTTCGTATAAAAGTAATTGACTTTTGAAATAGAAGACGCGTCATTGCGAGATGAGGGTTCACCTAAATCCTCTCCAAAAGAGAGGACTTGAAAAGGAACGATCAGAACCCTCTCCTTTGGAGAGGGCAGGGTGAGGCATAAGAACTTAAAATCATGGCAAAGAAAAACTACACCGGCATCATGTATTCTACCGATCCTGATTTCCAATATCAGGAAGAGGATAATGGCCAACACGATACGCTGCCACCTCAGCAGCAAAATCTTAAAATATTTCTGGACAGGATAAAAGGCAACAAATTGGTAACCCGTGTAAACGGCTTTGTCGGTACTGATGCCGATCTGGAAGCTATAGGCAAAAAGCTCAAAAGTAAATGCGGTGTAGGTGGTTCTGTTAAAGATGGTGAAATACTTTTACAAGGCGATTTTCGCGATAAGGTACTTGCAATGCTGCAAACCGATGGTTATAAGGCTAAAAAGGCCGGTGGATAGTGTATCCGGATAAAATATTTTATTTCTACCAATTATCTGTTAATCAATAATATAGATGATGTGTAAAAAGTACATCAGGTAGATTATTTGCGCTTTTTTACTTGGGTGCTGGCGTGGGCGTATCCTAAGTTTGGGGATTATCAATTACTGAAATTGCCCTTTCATGAAAAACGCAGCCATTCCAACAGGCTCTTTAGCCGGTTTAGGTTTACATAAATCCAATATATTTTATCAGTTAACACCGCAGGCTTTAATTGAAGCTGCCTTGCAACGTAATGAAGGCGTGTTGGCAGGCACGGGTGCGCTTGCTGTTGATACAGGTAAATTCACAGGTCGTTCGCCTAAAGACCGTTTTATTGTTGATGATAGTATTTCGCACGATAATGTGTGGTGGGGCAAAGTAAACTTTAAAATAGATGGCGCCCATTTTTTAGGCATCCATAAAAAAATGATGGCCTATTTAAATGGCCGCGATTTGTTTGTGCGTGATTGTAGCGTTTGTGCTGATGAACGCCATCACATGAGCATAAGAGTGATCACAGAAACAGCTTACCAAAATCTGTTTGCATATCATTTATTTATACGTCCGCAGGAATCTGATATTAATAATCCTGCCGATTGGACAGTTATTGCAGCTCCGGGATTTGAAGCCGATCCTGAAGTAGATGGTACAAGGCAAAAAAATTTCACGATCATTAGTTTTAGCAAGCGCATTATATTGATCGGTGGCACGGGCTACACTGGCGAGATCAAGAAAAGTATATTCTCGGTATTGAACTTCACGTTACCTCATTATAATAAAGTACTCCCCATGCATTGCTCGGCAAATGTGGGCCCCGATGGCGATACGGCCATTTTCTTTGGGTTGTCGGGCACCGGAAAAACCACGTTATCTGCTGATCCAAGTCGTAACCTGATAGGCGATGATGAACACGGCTGGAGTGACGATGCTATATTTAATTTTGAAGGGGGCTGCTATGCCAAATGCGTGGGATTGACACAAGAAAACGAACCTCAGATATTTAATGCCATACAGCAAGGCGCCTTGCTGGAGAATATTAAATTTTTTGAGGGGAGTAACAACGTGGACTTTAATGATATTGCCAAAACAGAGAATACCCGCGTTGCTTACCCTCTACATTATATTAATAATGCGGTAATCCCATCAGTGGGTAAAGCACCCAAAAATATCTTCTTTCTAACGGCTGATGCCTTTGGGGTGCTGCCTCCCATTGCAAACCTAACTCCGGAGCAGGCCATGTACTTCTTTATATCAGGCTATACGGCAAAAGTAGCCGGTACCGAGGCTGGTATCAATGAACCGGTTGCCACCTTTTCGGCCTGTTTCGGCGAAGCCTTTTTGCCGTTAAACCCTGTTGAGTACGCCAGTTTACTGGGCAAAAAAATAGAAGAACAGGATGCTACAGTATGGTTGATAAACACCGGCTGGACGGGTGGGCCTTATGGTGTAGGCGAACGCATAAAGTTGTCATATACTCGGGCGATGGTGAATGCGGCACTTAACGGAAGCCTTGATAATGTGAACTACCAATCTCATCCGATTTTTAAAATAAACATACCCCTAACCTGTCCCAATGTGCCTGATGAGGTACTAAATCCTCAAAATACCTGGGCCCAACCAGAAAAGTATCGGGAGCAGGCAAACAAGTTGGCTTTAGCCTTTGTTAATAATTTCGAAAAATATATGGCAATCAGCCCGGTAAACCTAATAAACGCAGGTCCGAACGCACCTTCGGCAATATTTTAGACTGTACTATATCAGTTTAGTTACACATTTTTTATGTGTTATAACTTGCGATTATTAAAAATTATCGGTTTTATTGTAAAAAATTGTCTTCGCTACAGACAATTTTTGTGTTTAATAGCGTTATGTAAAAACCAATTTTGCAGAACGTTTTTTGCTGTATATTAAATTATTATAAAGAATTACAGAAATAGTTTTTTTATTTCATAGAAATTCTAATTTTGTTTTTCGCTTAATGCGCACACATTTTATTTAACTTATATTATAAACAAAACGAAAACTAAAAATTAAAAAGTAATGGCAAACGCACCAACAAAACCAACTACTCCTGTAAAAAAAGAAAGCTCAAGTGCATCGGGCGCATTTGCGACTTTGACTATTCCACTTTGTCTTGTAGTGGCTGTTTTGATCTTCATTTTCATTTTAGGCCATCCAAGTCACTATAAAGGCGGCGACCCAGCTAACGAACCTACAGATATATACGGTACTGTACACAAAGGTGGTGTAATTGTACCTTTGATCATGTCTTACCTGTTAATGGTAATCGTATTCTCTCTTGAGAGGTTTGTGGTAATTGGTAAAGCTTCTGGTACCGGAAACGTTGACGCTTTCGTAAGAAAAGTTCAATCTTCATTAAACGCTGGTAACATTGATGCCGCTAACGCTGAATGCGACAAACAAAAAGGTTCTGTAGCTAACGTTATCAAATCAGGTTTGAAAAAATACCGCGAAATGGAAGTTGATCAGGCTTTAGACGTTGATCAAAAAACTTTAGCTATCCAGAAAGACATCGAAGAAGCAACTGCTTCAGAAATGCCTATGTTAGAGCAAAACTTAACTATCATCGCTACTTTGGTATCTATCGGTACATTAACCGGTCTGTTAGGTACGGTAATCGGTATGATCGGTGCGTTCGCTACTCTGGCAGCATCAGGTGCTCCAAACCAAGCAGAACTATCTTCTCACATCTCTGAGGCACTTATCAATACTGCATTAGGTATCGGTACTTCAGCTATATCAATTGTAATGTACAACGTATTTACATCTAAAATTGATAAACTGACTTACGCTATCGACGAAACTGGTTTCAGCATCGTTCAAACATTTGCAGCATCACACAAAAACAAATAATCGTAAAATAAAGTTCTTGCATAACCATTTTTAGCAAAATTAAATTTGGTTATTAAATTTAAAGTCTTTAATTTTACATTATTACATAAACAAAGGAAAAATGCCAAGAGTAAAAGTTGCAAGAAAGAGCACTTCGATAGATATGACCGCCATGTGCGACGTAGCTTTCCTGCTGCTTACTTTCTTCATATTAACTGCAAAACCGAGAACAGAGGATCCGGTGCAAGTTGATATTCCTGCCTCTTCTATTGAGCAGCCCGTTCCTGACGATAACATGCTGATGTTAACCGTTGGAGAAGGTAAAGTGTTCTTTAGTGTTGATGGTAATGATATCCGCAAGCAAACGCTTATCCAAATGGGCGAGAAATATAAAATCAATTTCACCCCTGAGGAGCAAATTAAATTTTCAGGCCTTCCTGTGTTTGGCGTACCAATTGCGCAGCTAAAAGGTTTCCTGGCCCTTGAACCCGATCAAAGAAAAGAGTTTAAGCAGCCTGGTATCCCTCGCGATACAACTAACAACAACGAGTTGTCAGACTGGATTCGCGAAGCCCGTAAAGCCGACGTAGCCTTACACAACAAATCGTTGAGGATATCTATCAAAGGCGATAACAAGGAAGAGTATCCTGTTATTAAGGATGTGATCACTGTTTTCCAAAAACAGAAAATTAACAAATTTAATTTAGTAACGACGCTGCGTGCTGCGCCAAAAAAATAATTAAGAAATGGCAGAATTAGACACCTCCTCCGGCGGGGGGAAAAAAGGCGGGAAGGTAAGAAGTAAAAAAGCCTCTACGCGCGTTGACTTAACCGCGATGGTGGACCTTGCGTTCTTGCTGATCACCTTCTTCATGCTAACTACAACGTTGGCTAAGCCTAAGGCAATGGATGTTACCATGCCTGATAAGGACGAAAAAGTTAAAGATGAGTTAGCCGTTGCTGCATCAAGATCTATGACAATTTTGTTAGGATCTAACAATAAAGTAGAGTGGTTTATTGGCGAACCGGGTAAAACCCCGCCAGAAACTACCTCTTATGGCAAAGATGGCTTACGCAAAGTCCTTATTGAAAACGGAGAGAAAGTACAACAATCAACCGGTAAGTATATGACAGTGCTGATCAAACCAAGCGATAAATCAAACTACAAAAACGTAGTTGACGTTTTGGATGAGATGAATATCACTAAAGTGCAGTCATACGCTATTGTAGATATCACACCAGGCGAGGTTGAGCTTTTGAAGCGTGATGGTAACTACTAACTGATAATTAACAAACAAACGTTATAACAATGTTCGGATCAAAATTAGACATACTAAACCAGCAATGGATCGACGTTGTGTTTACGGGACGTAACAAAGCATACGGTGCATACGAACTAAGAAAAGATAACCCTCGCCATACCAACAGGGCTCTTTTAATAGGCGTATTAGTATTTGTATTCCTTATTTCCTTAAAAACAATATTGAATGCCATTGAGGGTATTATCCCGAAAGCACCTGAAAAAGTAAAGGTGACCGAGGTGGTTTTACCACCACCTCCGGTAAATGAACAACAAAAACCACCTCCACCTCCACCGGAACCACCTAAACCAAAAGTTGACCAGGTGCGTTTTCCACCTCCGGTAGTAAAACCGGATAACGAGGTGCGTGAAAAAGAACCGCCAACCATTATGGAACTTGAGGTTGCTGACCCTGGTCCAAAAGATCAGAAAGGTGATCCAAACGCCGATATCCGTATCGATGAGCCGGTTGGTAACTCAGACGTTAAACAGGTTGTGGAAGAGAATCCTAACCAGATCTTTACCGCGGTAGAGCAATCTCCGGCATTCCCTGGTGGCGATGCAGCTTTCGGTAAATATTTGAGTAAAAACATCCGTTACCCGGCTGTTGCGAGAGAGAATAACGTACAAGGCCGTGTTATCTTAACATTCGTTGTTGAGCGCGATGGTTCACTAACAGACATTAAAGTTGTTAGAGGTATCGGTAGCGGTTGTGACGAAGAAGCGGTACGTGTACTTAAATCTTCTCCGAAATGGAAACCTGGTATTCAGAACGGCCGTCCGGTGCGTGTACAATACAGTATCCCTGTAAACTTTGCACTGGCAGAAGAGTAAAATTTAATGATAGAAAATAACAAAGAACAGCAAAAATCGCCCAAAAGGCGGTTTTTGCTTATTTTAGGCGTAACCGCATTTGTTTGTTTTATAGCACTGGGACTGCTCATCATCTTTTGGGACAATTTTCCATTAGATATGCCTCAATCGCGCAGAACAATTTTTGGTTCGGTAATTTTATTATACGCTGTATTACGTTTTTCACGTTACCTAAGGAAGAACCCTAATGAAAATTAACGTCAGCCTATTTATTTATGCTATCGCCGGCTCGCTTTTTATGCAAAGTTGCGGGCAGGGTGGCAGTGCAGATAATAAAAGCAAAACGTCTTTGGATGGATTTGTTACCGGTACTGCAAATTTTTCGGCAGATGACTCTTTCTCTCCGATAGTTAACGAAGAATTATTTGT
The DNA here is from genome assembly GCA_016763755.1 of Mucilaginibacter sp. GTDB lineage: Bacteria > Bacteroidota > Bacteroidia > Sphingobacteriales > Sphingobacteriaceae > Mucilaginibacter. The sequence continues at coordinate 18,620 of JAESTD010000246.1, read as the reverse complement.
TTTTCAAGGCATTTTCAGGGATGCTAAGCCCGTTATAAATTACAAGCCTGAGACTGGCGTAATAAGTGATCTGCTTAACGATAAAACAAGGGTTGCCATTTTATCGCGCCAGTTGGATACTACAGAATTGGGCGTGCTTAAAAGACGCGAACTTTACCCAGACGTAAACAAATTTGCTATTGATGCTGTTGCATTAATAGTTAATGAGGCATCAAATGATACCACTATCTCGGTTAGCGAAATTAAGCGTATGCTTAACGGACAGTCAAAAACCGATAAAAGTATAGTGTTTGATAACCCTAACTCCAGTTTGGTAAGATATTTGAAGTCATTATCTGGAAATCAAGGGTTTAAACAGAAAAATATTTATGCTTTAAGCTCAAATAAAGAGGTTATAAAATACGTAAGTACCCACCCTAATTCAATAGGGATAACCGGCTTTAGTTGGCTTAATGACCCAGATAAAGACTATGCCGAGGCTGTAGACAAGGTTAAAATTATGGGCGTTAAGGACGAAAATAATAAGACCGTACCTAACGAGTATTTTAAACCTTCGCAGACAACGCTTGTCGAAAAGACATATCCGTTAAGCAGGCCTTTGTATATCATCGACTGCACAGGCCGCAAGGGCCTAGGAGCCGGTTTCGCATCATTTTTGAAGAGCGATAGGGGCCAGCGAATAATATTAAAATCGGGCTTGTTGCCTGATTCTCTTCCGCAAAGGGAGATCAACATTGTACACTAACTATATTTTTATTATACAATAAACTAAGATGAAAATGATCAGTAAAATAAGTAAGATCGTACTGGCGCTGAGTGTTGTGGGTTCGTCAGCTTTCGCGCAAAGTTTAGCTGATGCTAAGAAAGCGATTGACGCAGAACAGTATCAGAAAGCTAAAACGATGCTTAAAAACTTAACCGTTACTCAGGCTAATAAAGATGAGAATTTCTTTTACTATGGCTGGGTTTATATACTTCAGGAATATCCGGATTCTGCAAAGGCAATTTTTCAGAAAGGTATTGCCGTTAACCCAAAATCTGCTCTTAATTACGCTGGTTTAGGTGCCGCAGCTATTTTGGATAAAGACAAAAACGGTGCTACTACCAATTTTAACCAAGCTATGACGTTAGCTGGTAAAGACAGCAAACCTTACCTGTATGTAGGATTATCTTACCTTTTAAACAACGTGGAGGGTAAAGTTGCTGCTGCTGATGCTAACGCCGCAATTGCAGCGCTTAACAAAGGCAAAGCAGTTAATGCTAAAGACGCTGATATTTTGGTTGCTTTAGGGGACGCTTACCGCACACAGTTAAAAAATACAGAAGCTTTAGGCAGTTATCAGGCAGCTTTGGATCTTGATCCGAAACTGGCACATGCTAAGGTGGCAACCGGTGTGATCTGGAAATATGCTAACAACTTTGAATCATCAGAAACTGAGTACAAAGCTGCATTAGCTATCGATCCTAACTATGGCCCTGCTTACCGCGAATGGGCTGAGACCGATGTACGTTGGGCATTTAGCGATCCTAAAATGGCATCTGCTAAGATCAAAGAAGCAACAGATCAGTATAAAAAATACCTGTCGTTAACAGACCTTTCTCTTGATTCACGCTTACGTTATGCCGACTTCTTGTTGCTATCAGGTGATTATAAAACCCTGCAAACAGAAGCACAGGCATTATCAAAAGATGCTGCTAACAACTTAAAAGTTTACCGTTATCTGGCTTATGCCGCTTACGAAAACAAAGATTATCCTGCAGGTTTACAAGCGATGAATACCTGGATCACTAAAGCAGACCCTAAACGTGTTATCCCTCGTGATTACCTTTATTTAGGACGTTTGCAGATCGCATCAAAACAAGATTCATTAGGTATCGGTTCATTGCGTAAAGCCGCTTCATTAGATACTACCCAGGCAGATGTTTACTCAGAGATCGGTAAAACATTGTTTGGTCAAAAGAAATACATAGAGGCTGCTGATGCTTACGCTACTTATACCAAGAAAAGTAGAAATGCTAAATTATCAGATCACTTCTATGAAGGTTTAAGCTACTATTACGGTTATGATGATAAAAAAGCCGGTTCAGATTCACTGTTGGTAAAAGCAGACTCAGCATTTAGCTACGTTGCACAAAAAAGCCCTTCAACAGCTGATGCATATTTATACCGTGCACGTACAAACGACCTTAAAGAAAAAGATCGTAACAACATTAGCGGCTTGGCTAAGCCTTTCTATGAAAAATTCATAGAAGTTACCTTAGCGAAGGGTGCGCCGGCGGATAAGGCCAAAAAAGACCTTGCCGAGGCCTATGTTTACTTAGGTACTTTTGCCGAGTTTAAAGAAAAAGACATGGCTAAAGCCACCGACAATTTCACTAAAGCCCGCGAGCAGGATCCAACTAATAAGCAAGTTGTATCGTTCTTCTCTAAAAAAGGCGGTGCTGCTAAAGGTAAGTAAGCGATAACGTTTCTAAATAATTATTCAAAAGCCCCCACTAACCAGTGGGGGCTTTTTTATTATAAGCACATTTGTATATTTGCAGCATGGAAGCACAAAGTTTACCGGTTAATTATTTGCCCATCATTTTTCAGATGCTGGTGGCTATTGGTTTTGTGGTTACAACCATGTTTGTTACACACAAAATTGGCCCTAAACGCCAAACAAAAGACAAACTTACCCCGTTTGAATCAGGTATTGAGGTAGTAGGTAACGCGCGTACCCCTGCGTCTATCAAATACTTCCTGGTTGCAATTCTTTTTGTGTTGTTTGATGTTGAGGTGATCTTTATGTACCCATGGGCGGTAAATTTCCGTGAGATGGGTAAGACCGGTATGATAGAGATGTTCATCTTTATGGCCACCTTACTTGCCGGCTTCATCTACGTTATCAAAAAGAAAGCTTTAGACTGGGATTAGTTTAGACTGATTCTAAATATATCGTACAATCCAACATAGTGTATTTCTTACAGCACTTTGTTGTAAATTTGCCTATTCAGTGTTAGCTGATATTAATTTCATTACAAAAAATAATGAGCGATATACAAATAGTTGATGCCCCTGCTGGAGTTGAGGGATCGGGGTTTTTCGCTACTTCACTTGATAAGGCGATAGGATTGGCGCGTGCCAACTCACTATGGCCGCTTCCATTCGCTACTTCATGCTGCGGTATTGAGTTTATGGCTACCATGGGCTCGCACTATGACTTGTCTCGCTTCGGTGCCGAGCGTTTAAGCTTCTCACCACGCCAGGCCGACCTGTTAATGGTAATGGGTACTATTTCTAAAAAAATGGCTCCTGTACTTCGCCAGGTTTACCTGCAAATGGCCGAGCCCCGTTGGGTAATGGCTGTTGGTGCCTGCGCATCAAGCGGTGGTATATTTGATACTTACTCTGTTTTACAGGGTATTGACGAAGTTATCCCGGTAGATGTTTATGTACCTGGTTGCCCGCCACGCCCCGAGGCTATCATCGATGGCTTTATGGGAATCCAACATCTGGTTAAAACAGAGACATTGCGCCGCCGTAACGAACCTAAATACCAGGAATTACTTGCTAAATACGGAATACAATAATGGGTAAGATAGCTAACGAAGAGCTGCTGAAAAGGCTTGATGAAAACTTCGCCGGCAAGGTAACACAAACCGGTGCCGATTTTGGGCTGCTTACCGTAGAAATAGATCCCTCAGTTATTACCGAGGTTTTAACGTTCTTAGAAACTGATGCTGCGCTGCAGTTTATTTTCCTTACAGATCTTACTGCCATACATTACCCCGAGCTGGAAAAACCTATCGGTGTAATTTATCACCTGCACAGCCTTACTACAAATACACGTATCAGGTTAAAGGTTTTCTTATCGTTAGATAACCTGCACATCCCTACCGCCTCTACCATTTGGGATGGCGCCAACTGGATGGAACGTGAAACCTACGATTTCTTCGGTGTGATATTTGACGGACACCCTGACCTTCGCCGGATATTGAATGTTGATGACATGACCGTATTCCCGATGCGTAAGGAGTACCCGTTAGAAGACCCTAACCGCGTTGATAAAAAAGATTATTTTTTCGGAAGATAAGATATGCAGAACCATCCCGTATATACTGATACCGATCCGCAGAGTGAATACTCTACGCTAAACCTGGGCCCAACCCACCCTGCAACCCACGGTGTGTTCCAGAACGTTTTGCAATTGGATGGCGAGCGTATTGTAAGCGGCGTATCAACCATTGGTTACATACACCGTGCATTTGAAAAAATTGCCGAGCACCGCCCATTTTACCAGATAACCCCGCTTACCGACCGTTTGAACTACTGTTCGTCGCCTATTAACAACATGGGCTGGCACATGACGGTTGAGAAGCTTTTAAATATCACTACCCCTAAGCGTGTTGATTACATGCGCATCATTATTATGGAGTTGGCACGTATTGCCGACCACATAATCTGTAATGGTGTATTGGGTGTAGATACAGGTGCCTTCACCGGCTTCCTGTACATGATGGAGTACCGCGAAGAGATCTACGAGATCTACGAAGAGATCTGCGGTTCTCGCTTAACAACCAACATTGGCCGTATAGGTGGTTTTGAGCGTAACTTCAATCAGATAGCTTTTGATAAGATCAGGAAATTTGTAAAGAAATTCCCGCCGGTATTAAAAGAGTTTGAAGCGCTGTTTAACCGTAACCGCATATTTGTTGACCGTACCCGTGGCGTAGCGGCTGTATCTGCTGAGGGTGCTTTGAGCTATAGCTGGAGCGGTCCTTTATTGCGTGCAGCAGGTGTTGATTACGACGTGCGCGCAATGGAGCCATATTCATCATACGATGAGTTTGACTTTGAAGTACCTGTAGGCGAGAACGGCGACGTTTACAACCGTTTCCTGGTACGTAATGAAGAAATGTGGCAGAGCCTTCGCTTAATTGAACAGGCTTTGGATAAAATAGAAAAAGAGCCATCAGATATTTTCCATGCCGATGTACCTGCGTTTTACCTGCCCCCGAAAGAGGAAGTGCACAACAACATGGAAGCATTGATCTATCACTTTAAAATTGTGATGGGCGAGGTGGAAACACCAACTGCCGAGGTTTACCACAGCGTTGAAGGCGCTAACGGCGAACTTGGGTTTTATTTGGTAAACGATGGCGGCCGTTCGCCCTACCGCTTGCATTTCCGCAGGCCAAGTTTTATCAATTACCAGATGTATGCACCAATGAGCCGCGGTATGCTGCTGTCTGATGCGATTATTAACATGAGTAGTTTAAACGTTATAGCCGGAGAGTTAGATGCTTAGTGTACAAAATACCGACGCGCCGGTAACCTTTACACCGGAACTGCTTGGCAAATTTGCCGATGTAGTTAGCCGCTACCCCGAGGGTAAGCAGAAATCGGCATTGTTGCCTATCCTGCACCTTGTACAAGCCGAATTAGGCTGGGTTAGCGCACCTGCAATGGATAAGGTTGCTGAGTATTTGAAAATTGAACCGATTGAGGTTTACGAGGTGGCAACTTTTTACACCATGTATTTCTTAAAGCCGCAAGGCAAATACATGCTTGAGGTTTGCCGTACCGGCCCTTGCGAAATTGTTGGCGCTACGCCGATAATGGAACACATTGAAAAAACCCTTGGTGTTAAAGAAGGTGACGTAACACCTGATGGTTTATTTAGCTGGAGAGGTGTTGAGTGCCTTGCAGCCTGTGGTTACGGCCCGGTACTGCAAATTGGCCCCGAATATACTTTCTACGAGAACTTAACCAATGAATCGGTTGATAAGCTGATAAGCGATTTAAAAGGAAAGGCGAACAACTAATGGGACGCAAACTTTTACTTGAACATATAAACGTACCCGGCATCAATACCTTTGATGTTTACCGCTCAAAAGGCGGCTATGCATCGGTAGAGAAAGCCCTGAAAACCCTTTCGCCTGATGATGTGGTAGAAGAGGTTAAAAAATCGGGCTTGCGCGGCCGTGGTGGTGCAGGTTTCCCTACCGGTATGAAATGGAGCTTTTTGGCTAAGCCCGAAGGTGTACCACGTTACCTGGTTTGCAACGGCGACGAATCTGAGCCGGGAACTTTCAAAGACCGTTATTTAATGACCCATATCCCTCACTTATTAATTGAGGGGATGATAGTAGCCAGCTACGCTTTAGGTGCAAAAACATCATACATCTACCTGCGTGGTGAGATGATGCCGCAGATCCGCATCCTTGAACGTGCTATTGCCGAGGCAAAAAATGCAGGCTTTCTGGGTAAAAATATTTTAGGCACCGGTTACGATCTTGAGCTGTATGTGCAGCCGGGCGGTGGTGCTTATATCTGTGGCGAAGAGACCGCCTTGTTAGAATCATTAGAAGGCAAACGTGGTAATCCGCGTATTAAACCACCATTCCCGGCTATTGCGGGTTTGTATGGTTGCCCTACCGTGGTAAACAACGTTGAGTCTATTGCGGCAGTAGTGCCTATCATTAATGAAGGTGGCGACGAGTATGCTAAAATAGGCATCGGCCGTAGTACAGGTACCAAGCTGATCTCAGCAGGTGGTAACCTTAAGCGCCCCGGCGTTTACGAAATAGAATTAGGTGTTAGCGTTGAGGATTTTATTTATGGCGATGATTATTGCCAAGGTATAGCCAACGGCAAACGCTTAAAAGCAGTGGTTGCTGGTGGTTCATCAGTACCTATCCTGCCTGCTAATTTGATATTGAAGACCATCAACAATGAGAACCGTTTAATGAGTTACGAATCATTATCTGATGGGGGTTTTGCAACAGGTACAATGTTAGGTTCGGGTGGTTTTATAGCTTATGATGAAGACCAGTGTATTGTTCGCAACACCTGGAACTTTGCCCGTTTCTATCACCACGAAAGCTGTGGCCAGTGTTCGCCATGCCGCGAGGGTACAGGATGGATGGAGAAAGTACTTCACCGCCTTGAGTACGGTCACGGTAAAATGAGCGACATGGACCTGCTGGTTGATGTAAGCAAAAAAATAGAAGGAAATACAATTTGTCCGCTGGGTGATGCGGCAGCATGGCCGGTGGCCAGCGCAATCCGCCACTTTAGAGATGAGTTTGAGTGGCACGTAACTAACCCGTCGGTAGCAGTAACAAGCAATTACGGTTTAGCACATTATGCAGACCCATTGCCGAAGCCGGAAGCTGCTGAAGCATAATAACTCTGATAAACCATGTCATTGCGAGGAACGAAGCAATCTCATAGGACATCGGATAAGATGAGATTGCCACGCTATCGCTCGCAATGACATAAATGAATTAAATCGTTGAAAAACGAAAAGAAAATAGAGGACGCAAGTCTATGAAGGTTACAATTGATAACATATCAATAGAGGTAGAAGCCGGGACAACCATCCTTAACGCCGCAAGGATGATAGGTGGTGAGATTGTTCCGCCTGCTATGTGCTATTACTCAAAACTGCAGGGTAGTGGCGGTAAATGCCGTACCTGTTTGGTTAAAGTAAGTCAGGGTTCTGAAAAAGACCCTCGCCCTATGCCTAAGCTGGTTGCCAGCTGCCGTACTACCGTTATGGATGGTATGGTGGTGCAAAACATTACTTCGCCCGAGGTAATTGAAGCACGTAAAGGTGTGGTGGAGATGCTTTTGATCAACCACCCGCTTGATTGCCCGGTTTGCGACCAGGCCGGCGAATGTCATTTGCAGGATCTTGGTTACGAGCACGGTGCTGCTAAAACCCGTTATGAGTTTGACCGCCGCACGTTTGATAAGATAGATATCGGTGACAAGATACAACTGCACATGACACGTTGTATCCTTTGTTACCGTTGCGTTTTCACTGCCGATCAGATAACCGATCACCGTATCCATGGTATCTTAAATCGTGGTGATCATTCAGAGATCTCAACCTATATACAAAAAGCCGTTGATAATGACTTTAGCGGTAACGTAATTGACGTTTGCCCTGTAGGTGCTTTAACCGATAAAACTTTCCGCTTTAAAAATCGTGTTTGGTTTACCAAGCCAGTTGAGGCAAACCGCGATTGCGAAACCGAAGGCTGCTGCGGTAAAGTGACCCTTTGGTACAAAGGCGAGGATGTTATCCGCGTAACCGGCCGCAAAGATGAGTACGGCGAAGTAGAAGAATTTATCTGCAACACCTGTCGCTTTGATAAAAAGAAAACTGCTGACTGGGTTATTGAAGGCCCGCGCAAGGTTTCAAACAAATCGGTTATCAGCTCAAACCACTACGATACGCTTAAACCGCTGCCGGTAGTTAAAACCAACCCGGCATTGCAGGAAGCCAATAAAGAACAATTTGAAAGGGAGACACGCCTGTAATGGAAACTATAGACCTGCTTATTAAGATCGCACTCATCGTTATCATATTTGCGATAAGCCTGGTAGTAGCCATGTACTCTACCTATGCTGAGCGTAAGATCGCAGCATTTTTCCAGGACAGGGTTGGCCCTAACCGTGCAGGCCCATGGGGTATTTTACAACCTTTGGCCGATGGTGGTAAAATGTTTTTGAAAGAAGAGATCATCCCTACCAATGCAACAAGTTTCCTGTTCATTGTAGGCCCTTCATTGGCTATTTTAACAGCTTGTATCGGTTCGGCAGTTATTCCATGGGGACAAAACCTGGAGATAGGCGGCCGTGTTATCCCGTTACAGGTGACTGATATCAACGTAGGTATCCTTTACATCTTTGGTGTAGTATCATTAGGTGTTTATGGTATCATGATAGGTGGCTGGGCATCAAACAATAAATACTCTTTGTTGGGTGCTATCCGCGCAGCATCACAAAATATCAGCTACGAAATTTCAATGGGCCTTTCTATCATCGCTTTGCTGATGGTAACCGGTACTTTGAGCCTTGGCGAAATTGCTAAACAACAGCACGGTTTCTGGGTAGATGGCTATTTTAGCTGGAACGTATTTAAACAGCCTTTAGGCTTCCTATTGTTTATTGTGTGTGCCTTTGCGGAAACCAACCGTTCACCGTTCGACTTACCTGAATGTGAGACTGAGCTGGTAGGTGGTTACCACACCGAATACTCGTCAATGAAACTGGGTTTCTACCTGTTTGCAGAATACATCAACATGTTCATTTCATCGGCAGTTATGGCTACGCTTTACTTTGGCGGCTACAACTTCCCTTTTATGGATATGATACACTCGCCAAACCTGGTTGCCATTTTAGGCGTGGTGGCGTTGTTTGCTAAAATATTCCTGTTCATCTTCTTCTTTATGTGGGTACGCTGGACCATCCCGCGTTTCCGTTATGACCAGTTGATGGATCTGGGCTGGAAAACACTTATCCCGCTGGCAATTGCCAACATAGTGCTGACAGGTATTGTAATGACTATTTTTAAATAGAGAAAGACTTTAATGGAATCATTAAGTAATAAAAAGAAGCAATTAGAAGTAAAGCCGCTCAATTTTTGGGAACGTGCTTACCTACCTGCTATAGCTAAGGGGCTTTCTATCACCATGAGCCACTTTTTTAAAAAGCCGGTGACCATTAAGTATCCCGAAGAAAAACGTGAGTTCTCTGAAAACTTCCGTGGCATGCACTCGCTTAAACGTGATGAAGAAGGCCGCGAACGTTGTACAGCTTGTGGCTTATGCGCATTATCATGCCCTGCTGAGGCGATTACCATGCAGGCTGCTGAGCGCCAGAAAGGTGAAGAGAACCTATACCGCGAAGAGAAATACGCTGCGGTTTACGAAATAAATATGCTGCGCTGCATTTTCTGCGGATTATGCGAAGAAGCATGCCCTAAAGAGGCGATCTACCTGGACGGTGATATCGTTCCATCGGATTACCTGCGTAAGGATTTTATATACGGTAAAGACAAATTAGTAGAGGCACCTTTAAATCAGTAAACAAAGTTTTATACCTTTGGCCAGCTTTTAAACGGGGCTAAAGGTATTTGTAAATATCAACCATGAGTACATTTTACTTCATTGCGTTTTTATCCATATTTTTTTCAATACTGGTTATTTCTGCAAAAAACCCGGTGCATAGTATCTTGTACCTGGTGCTCACCTTCTTTACTTTTACCATTCACTACATATTACTTAACGCGCAGTTTTTGGCGGTAGTAAACTTTATTGTTTACATGGGTGCCATCTTGGTACTGTTCCTGTATACGCTGATGCTCATCAACCTCAATAAAGAGGCCGAGCCTGTTAAGCCGTTCATGGTGAAAATATCTGCAGTTTTTGGCGGGGGCATTTTAGCCGTAGCGCTGGTATCGTCATTGAAATCTTTAGGCGTATCAGATCCCGTAGTGTTAAAAGATCCTAACCTTGGCTTGGTTAAAAACCTGGGCAAGGTATTATTCAACCAATTTTTATTGCCGTTTGAGATATCATCCGTACTGTTACTATCTGCAATGGTAGGCGCGGTATTATTGGCAACAAAAGAGAAAGAAACAAAAGCAACCATCTGATGGAAAGTTTAACCCATACCATTCAAGCGGTTCCGCTTAATCACTACATATTTTTAAGCGCTATCATTTTTTCGATAGGTGTTATGGGCGTATTACTACGTCGTAATGCTATCATCATATTCATGTCGGTTGAGCTGATGCTTAACTCGGTTAACCTGTTGCTTACCGCATTCTCTGTTTATCGTGGTGATGCAGCAGGGCAGGTCTTTGTATTTTTTATTATGGCACTTGCCGCTGCCGAAGTTGCAGTAGGCCTTGCCATTATAGTAATGATATACCGTAACACCAATTCGATCGATATCAACGTGTTGAATAGGTTGAAATGGTAAAACGGAGCCCCTCCAGCCTCCTGAAGGGGGAGTAGGAGAGCAAAAATAATAATGAATAACTTAAGCTTCAGTTCCCCCTTCAGGGGGTTAGGGGGCAAATAGACTATATGGACAAACTTATCTGGCTTATTCCTGTACTACCCTTAGCCGGTTTTATTATCAACGGCCTTGGGCGCAATGCCTTGTCGAAAGGTGTTATTGGCACCATTGGCAGTTTACTGGTATTGGCATCATTTGGTTTAAGCATTGCTACATTTTTCCAGGTTAAATCAACCGGTGTACCTGTAAACGTTAACTTGTTTGACTGGATAAGCGTAGGCGATTTCCACATCCAAATGGCGTTTTTGATAGATCAGCTTAGCTCAATTATGCTGTTGATCATCACCGGTGTAGGTTTCTTAATTCACCTGTACTCGGTAGGTTATATGCATGACGATGCCGGTTTTGGTAAGTTCTTCGCTTACTTGAACCTGTTCGTGTTCTTCATGCTGCTGCTGGTAATGGGTAGCAACTATGTGGTAATGTTTATTGGCTGGGAAGGTGTAGGTTTATGTTCATACCTGCTTATCGGTTTCTGGTATACCAACCCAAGCTACGCCGATGCCGCTAAGAAAGCCTTTATCATGAACCGTATAGGCGACCTTGGTTTCCTGTTAGGTATATTCCTGCTGATGGATCAGTTTGGCAGCGTTGCTTATGCTGATATTTTCCCTAAAGCAGTTGGCGCGGTAGCACACGGTGCCCCTATCGTACTGATCACTTTATTATTATTTGTAGGTGCGGTTGGTAAATCGGCACAGTTGCCATTGTTTACCTGGTTACCGGATGCAATGGCCGGCCCGACCCCTGTATCTGCTTTGATACACGCTGCAACCATGGTTACTGCAGGTATCTACATGATAGCACGCTCAAACATCCTGTTCACGCTGGCCCCTACCACGATGGAAGTTATTGCCATTATTGGTTTGGCTACCGCAGCGTTTGCAGCACTGATAGCACTTACACAAACCGACATCAAAAAGGTGTTGGCTTACTCAACCGTATCGCAGTTGGGTTATATGTTCCTGGGTTTAGGCGTTGGCGCTTACACTGGTGCTTTCTTCCACGTGTTAACACACGCTTTCTTTAAAGCATTGTTGTTCCTGGGTGCAGGTTCTGTTATCCACGCTATGAGCGGGGAACAGGATACGCGCAAAATGGGCGGCTTGAAAGGTAAGATCAAAACTACCTTCATCACCATGCTGGTTGGTACCATTGCCATAGCAGGTATCCCGCCATTCTCGGGCTTCTTTTCTAAAGACGAAATTTTAGCAGCAGCTTTTGCACACAGCACCGTATTTTATGTAATAGGTGTTATCACCGCAGGTTTAACATCATTCTACATGTTCCGGATGATGTACCTTACCTTTTGGGGTAAGTTCCGCGGTACGCATGAGCAAGAGCATCACTTGCACGAGTCGCCTGCTAACATGACCATCCCGTTGATCATCTTAGCTATCCTTTCGGCTATCGCCGGATTGATCGGTGTACCGGCAGTAATGGGTGGCCACCACGAACTGGCTGCTTTCCTGCATCCGGTATTTGAAGGATCTCTTAAATTATTGGGCGAGCACGAAGTTAGCCACAGCACCGAGTGGATCCTGATGGGAACATCAGTTGTGATCGCTCTTGCAGCTATGGGTTATGCTTACAGCAAGTATGTATCAGGTGCAAGCGTGCCGGTGTCTGATGAAGAAGAGCGCCCTGCATTGGCCAACCTATCATACAACAAATTCTACATCGACGAATTGTACGATAAAATTATCCGCAAACCATTGGATTCACTTTCAAACTTCTTGTACCGTGTGGTAGAGAAAATGGGTATTGATGGTTTTGTGAATGGCTTAGGCCAGGGAACTATGGATACAAGTAAAGGCCTGCGTTTACTGCAAACCGGTAACGTTGGTTTCTACATATTTATGATGGTGCTTGGCATCATCGGTATTTTGATTTACAGTTTAGTTAAAATTTAAGCGCTTAGCGTTTACGATATAAAATGACGGTTAGCATTTTACTTTTTTTACCGGTAGTAGCAGCAGTTTTAACTCTGTTCTTTAAGAATGAAGTGGCAAAGCATGCCGCATTGTTTTTTGCCCTCGTAGAGCTTGGTTTGGCCATATCATTCGTGACCGGCTTTGTTCCAAACGCTTTAGTTCAGTATTTGGTTGATATGCCGTGGATTCCGCAGTTCGGTATCTACTTTAGTGCAGGTATTGATGGCATAAGCATGGTGATGGTACTGTTAACTACAGTATTGGTGCCATTAATTATCCTGAGCACTTACGAGCATCAATACAAACATGGCAAGGCTATTTATGCGCTCATACTGTTTATGCAGGCAGGTTTACTTACTGTATTTACCGCGCTGGATGGTTTTCTTTTCTACGTAGGTTGGGAAGCAGCTTTGATTCCTATCTACTTTATTTGTGCGTTATGGGGAGGCGAGAACCGCATCCGGGTAAATCTCAAATTCTTCATTTACACCTTTGCGGGTTCATTGTTCATGCTGGTAGCTATTATTTACCTGTACCTGCAAACGCCAAATAAGCTTTATGATATTAACTCATTCTACGAGTTAAGCCTTAGCTTGAAACAACAAACCTGGATCTTCTGGGGATTCTTTATCGCATTTGCCATTAAAATGCCAGTGTTCCCGTTCCATACATGGCAACCTGATACTTATACCGAGGCACCTACAGCGGGCACCATGATGTTATCTGGTATTATGCTGAAAATGGGTATCTATGGTGTTATCCGTTGGTTAATCCCGAATGCGCCTATTGCATTTGCTAACCTGGGTTACTATGCATTAGTACTTTCGGTTATTGGCATTGTGTACGGTTCTGTTATCGCATTTAAACAAAAAGACGGTAAGCGTTTAGTTGCTTACTCATCTATAGCACACGTTGGCCTTATCGCTGCCGGTATTTTTGCCTGGAGCGTTCAGGGTGTGCAAGGTGCCATGATACAAATGGTCAGCCACGGTATTAACGTGGTAGGTATGTTCTTTATCTGGGATATCATCAGTCGCCGTTTAGGTACCCGTGATATCAGCGAGTTAGGTGGTATAGCTAAAGTAGCACCAAAGTTCTCAATTGCATTTTTGATCATCGTTTTGGGTACAGTAGCGTTGCCACTAACCAATGGTTTTGTGGGCGAGTTCCTGTTGCTGAAGGGTGTTTATAATTATACCATCGTATTTGCGGCAGTTGCAGGTTTAACCATCATCTTTGGTGCGGTTTACATGCTGCGCATGTACAAAAATGTAATGCAAGGCGAACTGAACGAGCTTACAGCTACGTTCACAGATATCAAAGGATCCGAAAGACTGGTGCTGGGTATCATTTGCGCTTTAATTATCATCATCGGTGTTTATCCGCAGCCGTTGCTGCATTTGTCAGAAGCATCGGTTACCAATTTGATTCAAACAGTTTCGGCGAAATTTACAACGACGAAATTTTAATATAGATACATGACTTCGATAATTATCATATCTATTTTACCCATTGTACTTTTGTACCTGGGATTATATAAGGCACAAAAAGCTTTACTGCCTGTTGCCGTGCTTGGCCTTTTAGCTGCATTGGTAACATCAGTAATGCAATGGAGCAAACTTGATGTGGCACAGTCTGAGTATAACGGGATGATATTATATAATAACTTCTCGGTAGCCTTTTCGGCCATCAGCATAGTTTCCACAATCCTTATCCTGTTGTTATCTAAAGGATACTTTGAAAAGATAAGCAATCACATTGCAGAATACTACGCCATTATCCTGTTCTCGTTAACAGGTATATTGGTTATGGTATCGTTTCATAACCTTACTATGATGTTCATCGGTATCGAGATCATGTCGGTAAGTTTATACATTTTGGCAGGTATCCGTAAAAATGATTTTGCATCAAACGAGGCAGCTTTAAAATACTTCCTTATGGGTGCTTTTTCAACAGGCTTCCTGTTGTTTGGTATCGCGCTTATATACGGCGCTACAGGTAGTTTTGATATCGATGCCATTCGTGATTGGGTAGCCGGTAGCGGTCGCAAGGTAGATCCTATGTTCTACACCGGTGTTATGCTGATCATTGTAGGGCTTTGCTTCAAAGTGGGCGCCGCGCCGTTCCATTTCTGGACACCGGATGTGTACGAAGGCGCACCATCGCTGATCACCCTTTTCATGTCTACTGTCGTTAAGGTGGCTGGCTTTGCAGCGTTTTTGCGTTTATTCTCGGCTTGCTTTCTACCTGTTGCCCAATTCTGGACACCAGTGCTGTTGGTGATCACCATTATCACGTTGTTTATCGGTAATATAACGGCGCTATACCAGCAAAGCTTTAAGCGTATGATGGCTTTCTCAAGCATATCGCATGCAGGCTATCTGTTGTTTGCTATTGTGGCCATTGGTGCAAGCTCGGCTACATCGATATTTATGTATGCTACAGCTTACTCAATTGCATCTATAATTGCATTTGGTGGTTTGATATTGGTTCGCCAGCAAACAGGCAGCGATAACTTTGAGGGCTTTAACGGTTTGGCGGGTAAAAATCCTTTCCTGGCTTTTGTACTTACTGTTGCCATGTTATCGTTAGCGGGTATCCCGCTTACAGCTGGCTTTATCGGTAAATTCTACATGTTCTCGGGCGCTTTATCGCAATATCGTATATGGTTAGTGATAGTCGCGGTGGTTAATGCTATTATCAGTATTTTCTACTATTTCCGCATTATTGTGGCTATGTATTTCCGCAGTGCAGAACGCGAGCAGGTTGAAGTTCCGGCCTACTATAAGTTCGTTTTGGGCTTCTCTGCATTAGCGACCATCGTAGTGGGGGTATACCCTACGCTAATATCCGGCCTCATTAAATAAAGGCATTAACTACAAATTGATTTAATATTTGTAGTTTTACGGATATCGGTTAATGGAAAATTTTTGGGAATACCTGCAAAATCTTACAGATGCAAAATCCATTCTTAGTAATGGCGGGTTTGCCCTTTTGTTGATTGTAGTGTACGCAGAAACGGGATTGTTTTTCGGTTTCTTCTTGCCCGGAGATTATTTATTGTTTTTAGCAGGCATACTAACTGCGGCCGGCATTATCCACGTACCCATCTACATATTGGTTCCATCATTAGTAGCGGCAGCGGTATTGGGTAATTACACAGGATACTGGTTTGGCTATCGAACGGGCCCCGTATTATTTAAGCGCAAGGATTCGTGGTTTTTTAAAAAGCGGTACGTAACCGTAGCCGAAGAGTTTTATGCCAAATACGGCGGGACTGCGCTTATTTTAGGAAGATTTTTCCCGATAGTAAGGACATTTGCCCCTATATTTGCAGGCATTGTAAAGGTTGATTTTAAGAGGTTTAGTCTTTACAACATTGTTGGGGGCATTGCCTGGGTAACAACATTAACGTTAGCCGGTTATTTTTTAGGCAGGCGTTTTCCGCAGTTAAAAGATTATTTACAGTACGTAGTACTCGGATTAATAATAATTACAACAATTCCGCTGATTGTTGCTTATGTGAGAAGGCGTTTTAACAACGATCAAAAGGAAAAGTAAAAATTAATAAATTAGATAAATGAGCACACAGCATCCCTGGCACCAGGTTTCACCGGGCGATAACGTTCCCGAGATAGTAAATGCTATAATCGAGATCCCTAAAGGATCGAAAGGAAAATATGAGATCGATAAAGATTCAGGTCTTTTAAAACTTGACCGCGTTTTGTTCTCTTCAGTAATGTACCCGGCCAACTACGGCTTTATCCCGCAAACCTATTGCGATGATAAAGACCCTTTGGATATACTGGTACTTTGTTCTACAGACGTTTACCCGATGTCTATCATTGAGGCTAAAGTTGTAGGCGTTATGCACATGGTTGATAACGGCGAGCAAGACGATAAGATCATTGCCGTTGCTAAGAACGACATGTCTGTAAACTACATCAACGACCTGAATGAACTGCCTCCGCATTTTATGAAAGAGATAGTGCGTTTCTTCAGCGATTACAAGATCCTTGAAGGTAAAAACGTTACAATAGAGCATTTATTGGGAATACGCTATGCACATAAAGTGATAGAAGAAAGCCTTGAGCTTTACAAAACAACCTTTCCCAATCACCAATAAAACATAAATGGACCCCGCGCATCAATACGAAATAAGTGCCTTTTACATATTTGCAACCATTTTTTTGGTATTGCTTAACGGTTTCTTTGTAGCCGCAGAGTTTGCGATGGTGAGGGTAAGAGGATCTCAGATAGAGATAAAAGCCAAATCGGGCAGCGGGGTTGCCAAAATAGCACGCGGTATTTTACACAATTTAGATGGTTACCTGGCTGCAACGCAGCTGGGTATCACCATTGCATCACTGGCACTTGGTGTGGTAGGTGAAGAGGTGGTTACTAATGTAGTTGTGCGTGCCTTTTTAGCCGTAGGCATAACGCTTGCTCCGGCATTAATTACTGTTGCTCATATCCTTTCGTTTGTTGTAATTACGGTATTGCATATCGTATTCGGCGAGTTGGCACCTAAGTCATTGGCTATCCAAAAATCGGTACGTACAGTGCTGGCCGTTTCATGGCCATTAAGGTTTTTCTTTATTGTATTTAAACCTTTGATATGGTTGCTTAACGGTTTTGCCAATTTCATTCTAAAGTTAATTGGTATTACTAATGTTGAGGGTAGCGAAACACATCATTCATCCGAAGAATTGCAATACCTGCTTGAGCAGGGCAAAGAAACCGGTGCGCTCGATTCGAACGAACACGAACTTATACAGAACGTTTTCGATTTTAACGAACGCGTGGTAAAGAACATCATGGTGCCCCGTACCAAGATACAGGGCATCGAGATTGAAGCTACCAAACAGGAATTGCTGGATACCTTGATAGAAGAAGGATACTCGCGCATGCCGGTATATGACGAGGTGATTGATAAGATCATCGGCATTGTACATGCCAAAGATATTTTGCCATTGCTGGCCCGCGGCCAGGAAGTGGTTTTAAAGGACATCATCCGCAAACCATACTTTGTCCCGGAGTCCAAAAAGATTAATGATCTGATGGCTGAACTGCAGCAGAAACGTATACAGATTGCTATCGTATCTGACGAGTTTGGCGGTACTGCGGGTATGGTTACCCTTGAAGATATTGTTGAGGAACTGGTAGGCGAGATACAGGACGAGTACGATGAGGAAAAACCAATTGTAGAGAAACTGAACGACCGCGAGTTTGTGGTAAATGCCCTGGCACCGATCTATGATGTGAACGAACACTTACCGCATGACCTGCCCGAGGATGGCGACTTTGATACCGTATCCGGTTGGTTAGGCCACATCTTCGGTAAGATACCTGATGTGGGCGAACAAAAGGAAAGTAATGGTTACAACATCACCGTGCTTAAAAAATCTGACCAGAACATAGAATCGGTGAAGCTGGAGTTACTCATCAACGAGGAAGACGCGGTAGATTTACATTAAAATATTCAAAGCCTTAAGCCTTTCGCTTTAGGCTTTTTGCTTTCAGCTTAAGAATGCAGCTTTTTTATACGCCCGATATCGACCCCAAACTGTCTCAATATTTTTTGAGCGAGGAAGAGAGCAAACATGCCGTGCGTGTACTGCGCTTAACTGTTGGCGACGAGGTTACCCTGATAGATGGCAAAGGCGGCCTGTATAAAGCGGAGATAAAAGATGCGCACCCAAAACGCACCATCCTGCAGATAAATTCGGTTATCCAGCAATTTAACAAGCGGAACCACTACCTGCATATCGCCATTGCCCCAACTAAAAATCTGGACAGGATAGAGTGGTTTTTGGAGAAGGCAA
>JAESTD010000245.1 GCA_016763755.1 Mucilaginibacter sp. | reverse complement strand
TGAAAGCCTGATTAGCCTCACCCTGCCCTCTCCAAAGGAGAGGGTTCTAATATTTCTTTTAAAGTCCTCTCCTTTGGAGAGGATTTAGGAGAGGCCTCTCCCCGCAATGACATAGTTTACAAAAACCCCGTACTTTACTGCAACAACAACTTCAAGTTAATACCAAAATTGATGAAAGCCTGATTAGCCTCACCCTGCCCTCTCCAAAGGAGAGGGTTCTAATATTTCTTTTAAAGTCCTCTCCTTTGGAGAGGATTTAGGTGAGGCCTCTCCTCGCAATGACGGGTAAGTGGTCTATTGCAACAACAACTTCAAATTAATGCCAAAGTTGGTAAACGCCGTGGTAAACGCCTGCGAGGTGTATGGCTTAGTAATGTTGCTGTCGTAAAACAAATTGAGATTAAAGCGCTGATTGATCACATAATCTATCGACGGGCGTAGGGTGATGTTCTCGGCACCTGATGATACCTCGGCGCCGGGAACATCGGCGCGGTACATCACCAGTTTTTTATCGCGGATGGCTACGTCCAGCTTAAAGTTGACGTCGTTGTTATCGCGGTTGCCTGTGCCAAATAAACCCCATGGCATCCTGAAATTTTTAGGGCGATAACCGAAGCCCAGTACCACAATATTCTCGTCCTGTTGGGTAAGCTGACTGTTCAGCATACTCAGGTTAAGGAAGCGGTTCTTGCTAAACTCAACATTGGCAGTCATACTGTTCTTAAAACGAATATCGGCACCCAGCAAAGGCAAGAAGGACTCAAGGATGCTCACCTGCGAGAATTGATATAGCGGCAAAAAGTCCAGGTTGGCATCACGCGTGGTGCTGTGGCCTGCAACTTCCTGGTACTGCAGCAGCGTGGTGTAGGCGCTTACGTTGTATGATGAACGGTAAACGTGCCGCAGATCAAACGAATCAAACAGATCGCTGAATAATGGAAGGCGCGCTAAACCGCTATATTTAATATCCCAGTTAGGAATAGGTATTTTAGGAAACTGCGTTAAGTTTACCGAACCTGCATCCTTACCCGTGTACGCCGCCAGGAAGGCTGGTACTAATACATTCTGGGCGTTTGGCCCATAGCCGTCGGCATAACCGTCGGCCGTACCTGCCGAATTTGGATTTTGAAGACCCAAACGTTGCGAGATCACCGTACGGTTATCCAGGAATTTCTGGAAAGCTTCGGAGTTTCGGGTTAAATCACCGCCTTTTGAGAAAGCAGTTCCTATCGATAGGAACGACACACTATAAGTACCCGATGTTACAGGGCTTAAATTTTCAATCTGTCCGCTGGATTCAAGGTATTTGAACTGGGTTTGGTAATTCTTATCCTGTGTGCGGAAAGCTCTCAGCTCAATCCGCAGATCGGGCAGTGGTTCAATGATACTGCGCAATTGGATATCCTCATTAAATGATTTTACAAATAATTGGTTTTGCAGCGTATCTGTGGTTATCCAGCCATTGGCGATCGCCCTCGCCCTTATATCCGTTTGCGAGCCCAACAAAAAGCCCAAACCTGGAGCATCATAAGTAAGATCCTGCCCAAAGAAATTCGATTTCGGCAAATAGCCCGGCAGGAAGGTTCCTTCGGTACGGGTATAAGTTCCGCTGATGTTTTTAATACTGGTTAACAGGCCGAGGAAAATCTTGGCAGCTCCGCCTTTCTCATCATTGCCTTTTCTTAATCCACGGAACTTATTGTAAAAATTAGCAAAGTTGAGGTTAGGATTTAATTGAATGGTACGAGCATTCTGGATACTGTTACCCACATCATAGGTTGGGTTATTAATAGCAAACGTAGGTTGCGATTGCCAGTTAAAGTTAGTACTGTAACGCGCTGTTAAAGCCGTCCACTCCAGCCCGGGTACTTTATTTATAGGCGTAGTATAGTTGATGTTTATGGTGTGGTTGTAGTTAATGGTACGACCAAGACGCATCAGGTTGTCCCAAAGGGTATCGCGTTTTAAACCGGTTATGCGCCCCATTGGTTCGTCAACAACGGATAGATTGGTCGCGTCAATATCCAGCGACAATGATTTGGATAAATTCCAGCCGATGCCATAAACGCGGGTAATGTTGAAGTTTTTGTTAAACGATGTTGGGATAGGGATATAGTTGTTAGGGTCGTTATTGCGCAGGGTGTTTTCAGAATAGAACCTGTCGAAATTAATGCTGAAATTTAACCTTGATGGCAGGATACTGAAATTAAAATCCCGCGCCAACGCCAACAGATTACTTTTGATGATCTTGGCGAACGGTGTAATAAACTTAGGCTCGTTAGTGTAATTATAGTTTAGCGCCACGCGATAGGTTTTTGCCATATCATTCTCCACAATAAAATCGTGGTGGCGATATTCAGTGTAGGCGTATGTAGCTGCAAAGTTTTCAACATCCCACACGTGTGTTGTTGCAGATGGGTCGGTACGCTCTTTATGCACGTTTGTAAAGTTGATGCTTTTACGCACGGTAAAATCTTCGGATACGTTTTTAATCGAGTCGCGTGCTTGGTTGGTTGGTGCTGCCGCTAACGATTTCTTTAGTTCCACATCGGGCATGCCGGGGTCATACTGCGGCGTACTTTTTTGGGTGGATATGTTCACATAAGCCGGGATCCGGATACCGCTTTTCTCCGGGAAGAATTTACCCAACTCCACACTTGCTGATGCGTCGATGATCTGGTTGTCGCTACGGTTGCGGTCGCTCACCCGCGAATCCAGCGTACCAAAGCCTATGGTACTTTTACTGCCGGATACTGTAATGTTGGCAAAATCTGCCAGTGTCGCATCTACCCTTGCGGTAGCTGCCCAACCGCCCCGCTGATCAAAGTCGGTAAGACGTAATTCATCAAACCAAACTGTACCTGTTTTATTTAATCCGTCATCGGCGCTTAGGCTGTTGGCCTTAAATGGATTGCGCACACCCAGCATAATGGTACGCAAACGGCTCAGATCGGGCTGGCCTTTTATGGTTACTTTATTGGCGCCATCGGTATAAACAAACGGCACGGTAAACGGCCAGGGCTGCCCGTTAAGCTTGGCATTGTTACGGGCCAGTTTTGCATCTGTCAGGATCGATAACTCTAAATTCAACTCGTTCACCGATGGCCATATTGCGCCCGGTTCGCGGGTGCCCGGCTGGGTAATGGCCAGCGGTAGCTCGTACTCGTAATAGTTATCCTGATAATCCACCCCAAAACGTACAAAGGCATTCAGGTCGTTATTTTTCAACTGATCACCCTCGGCGTGGATAAACATCTGCACGCGTTTATATGATCGCAGGTCGTTATAAAAAGTACGGAAGGCAGCCCTCGAGTAACCATCGCGCAAGTTGGTTACGTTCAGCGATAGCGATTGCTCGTTTAGCTTGGTATCGGTTTGCAGGTTGTTATAATTACGCTGGCGGTTAATGCCCGGTGGTACCACATAAGGTATTGGTGTGCGATTACCATTCTCCTCAATGTTAACGGCTTGCACATCCAGTACCGAGCCGTCATTCACCGGATTGGTGATGGCAGGATCGGCAATAACGTTGATGGGGTTATTTTCAGCATTAAATGTACGCCATTCGCTGCTGGCTAATTGCAGGGTTGCAAAACGCAGCACTGCAGTATCCGCAAAGTTGGTCATAAACATCCGCATAAAACGGATGGCCTTAAAATCCTGGATGTTACCCACCTTGCTGCTATAATCAGTAATCGGCACACGGAACTGGTACCAGGTAACTGCCTGCGTAGTTCCGTTTGGCAGCTTTACATTAGCTGTAATCTTATCGTTGATGTAGTTTTGACCGATCACCAGATCTTGCGGACGAATAGATACGCGATACTGATAATACTCATCGGCCTGACTCATGTTATTATCGCGGTTAATATCCTCACCGTCCGGCAACGAAGTTGATGCCGAGGTCTGGATACCCAATTCGGCTTGCGATTGCTCTGCTGTTTTAGAGTTACCCTCTGTACCGTTGTAACGGCTATAGCGTTCCAAGATACCCGCGCGTGCCTGGTCAAGTGCTGCACCCTGGTAGTATTGGTAGTTATCTGATGAAGGGTCGGCGCTTAACGATGCAGCAGCTTGCGGGTTTAACAGCCCTTGCGTTTGCTGCAGCATAGGCGCAAACTTGGTCTTCTCGTCGGCATCGTTCAAACCATCCAAACCAATATCCTGCAGTCGGCGGTTATTAGGATCGTTGTCAAATGCGTTTACAACAGGCTGTAGTTTTGATACGCGGCCCCAGTTGGTTTCGTCCACTTTATCGGCTGTGGTACCATCAACCGGCAGAGCGTTTTCTAAACTTTTGCGGCCGTCTTTCAAAATATCTTCAGATACACTACCAAGGTTAAAATACAGATCGCCACCTACTGAGTTTGGTTTGTAAATAAACGGATCCATCATCCAGAACTCAATGTAGCCTACGTTAAGCGATTCAAAGTCGTTGGTTTCCAGCTTGCGGAACATACCACCCCAGCGGCTGCGCGGATTTTGCAAAGTACCATCAGTATTGATACCGGTAGTGGTGTAGTTGTATGGACCACGAACAGTAGGGTAAAACGCCATGTTCAGCGTAGCCAAACTAAGCGGCTGCCCGGTTGTGGATTGCTTATATGGAAAAACTTCCTGCTCAAGAACCTGCCTTACGTAGTGATTAGAAAGATCATTTCGCGATACCGGGATATTGCCCGAATTGGTGTAAAATATAGGGTCTATGTTGTAGTAGGCTAACCTTGCACGGTTAAAGCCATAACTCAGGTCATCAAACGTATTCGACTCGGGGAACATTTGCGGTGTGCCCGAGAGCTGCCAGTTCAACGCGCCTTTAATATCAATAACGGTACGGCTGTTCTCAAAATCGTCCAGGTATGATGTACCGTTTTTTGAGCCGGCAAAGTTAAGCGCGCTTGGGCTGCCCGGCTTTAACTGGGCAAACTCGCCGCTAAAATTAATGGTTGATGGTGCTTTGGTATGAATGAACGGGATCTTATCAACCAGCTTTGTAAGGAACCTCGATTCGGAACTGTAATTGGCATCAAATCCCCAGATAGTGTTGGAAATAGATTCCTGCCCTACAATTTCGTTTTGATTTAGGGGCTGCTCGGTGAGGTGCATCATAGTTGCCCCCAATGCAAGTTTAGGGTTTACGTGATAATCAAGCCGTGTACCCCATAACGATTTTTGCTGCACACCAAAAAGCTCGTTGTTCTCCAATTTGATATTGATAGGCTGGCCCGATTGTAACAATGCCTGGTTCAGCATCCGCAAACGGCCCGAGCTGTAATCGATGGTATAATCTGTACCTTCCTGTAATTTCAAATTACCTGCTGTTACCACTACAGAACCTTGCGGAACATTCACTGCATTTAATTGGTATTCTGATCCGTTTTGGCCCGTATATGTTCCCTTGATAACATACCGGTTCAATTTTGGGAATAGCTGCTGCGCGATGGTCTTTGTTGAGTCGTACAAGGGCTGGTAAACATACCTCGAGTTCAGGTCAGCTTCCGCAACGGTAAATTGTTTAGCAAGGTCGCTGCCAAAAGGCTCAATGGTTGGGAACATGATGCGCCCGTTCTGCGAATCAATAGTAATGCCTTCCAAAAAGTCGAAGAAACCATCGGGGCTTTTATCGTTCTGCTGGTTAAGGTTATCCAACCCGGTTATCTGCAGCCAGCGCTTACTTTTGGTGTTAGTGCCCTCGTCCATTATGCTTTTCTCTATGCCCGATTTATCATCCAGGCGAGAAACATTAAGCTTAAAATTAGTAGGGCTAATCTGGCTTGCTCCTAACGAGTAGATGTTTTTCATCATCAGATCCCAGGTTGGCAGGCTGGTTTTAAGCAATTCGTTTTTAAGGAGCTTGGTGTAAAGCACCTGCGGGGTAGCAGTGTTCACTGCCCTGTCGCTGCTAAACTCACCTACCTGGTACTGCACGCCGTTTACAGTATATTGGTAAGCTACGGCCAAAACCTCGTCGTTGTTTAGCGGATAATTCAGCGAGATATAACCCAATTGCGGATGCAGGGTAAACTCGTTATCCTTTAGCTTACGGGCATAGGTTAGCTTGGCATAGTTATCAGTAGCACCCGTGGCCCTGAAATAGTTGGCAACATCATTTGAGTTGGTATTACGCGCGCCGGCTGGCAGACTGGTTAACAAGTTATTTGACTGCTGCGGGAAGCCCGGCCCCTGGAAACCTGCCGGGTAACCGCTAAACCCTGCGCCTGTAAATTGAGGGTTATAGGGCTTGTTCTCACCCAGGTCAATGAAAGCCAATATATCGCGCGAATCGGTAGTTACGCTGGTACGATTGGTTGTCCAAACCTCAATTTTTGTAATGGTGATGTTTGAACTGATGATCGGGATATTAGCCAGCGCACGGTTGTAGTTATTTCTAAAATACTGCGACAGGAAGTAGTGTTTATTAGCTTCGTAATCTGCAGCAGTGATGGAGATATTACCTTGCTGCGAGCCATTGGTGATCGTAATATTTTTTGACTGCGAACGCTGTTGCGAAAAAATACTGGTTACATCCAAACGGCCAAATTTCAGCTTGGTTTTAACACCGAACAATGCCTGACTGCCGGTTATCAGCGTAGTGTTCAGCGGCATGCTCACGGTACCGGCCTCAATTTTTTGAATGATCTCATCGGGATGGCCGGTGTAATCCAGTTTTATCTGGTTCTCAAACTGAAACTGCGCCTGGGTATTATAGTTGGTGGTGATCTTTAGCTTATCACCGATATCGCCGGTAACATTTAGCTGAATGCGCTGGTCAAAATTAAAATTGAACTGATTACGCTGGCGGGTATTAAACAGCGGGTTCTGGTTCTTGCTGATCTGCCCGGCCAATATCACTTCTGCCGAACCCTGTGGGCGTATATTGATGGCCGAGCTGCCAAATATCTGCTCAAAGGTTTTGCTGCGAACACGTATTTGCGGGATAAAACCAGGCTGCGCCGAATCAAACGCGTAATTGTCTGACAGCTGTTGAAAATACTCGCGCTTTACGCTGCGTTGCTGTAATAGTAAATATTCGGTAAAAGTTAAATACTGAGGTGGCCGATAATTAAGGCTGCCTAAACGTTCATAAAGAATATAGCGGTTGGTGGCAGGATCATACTCCACCGTTCGTACCAAAC
This sequence comes from Mucilaginibacter sp., assembly GCA_016763755.1. GTDB lineage: Bacteria > Bacteroidota > Bacteroidia > Sphingobacteriales > Sphingobacteriaceae > Mucilaginibacter. The sequence goes on along the minus strand of JAESTD010000245.1, from coordinate 40,680 downwards.
CGGGTGGGTCTTTAAAAAATAAACCAGAGCGCTCTCTTTTTGATGTCGCTTCGCGAAGTTGTATAGGGCCGGGCTTGAAACCGGTATCAGCACGAGCTTGTTGTGTTGGCGAGCCTTCCTGTTGGGGCTGTGCCTGCACAGGTGTTTGGCCGGGCCGGGCCTGCTGGTTAACAGGTTGTTGCTGCGATTGGTTGGCGTTTTGCTGATTAGGATATTGCTGCTGCCTGTTTGGAAACTGCTGGCCTTGTTGCGTTGGATATTGTTGCTGCCCTTGCTGGGCCGGATACTGGCTTGGTTGTTGGTTTGGAACTGATGTTGGCTGCTGCGTTTGCTGCGCATATAGCTTTCCTACCCCGCTTAAAGCAGATACAAGAAGTATAACTACAAAAAGCTTAGTAGTAAAAATTTTAACCAAGTTCGTGTCTTAAATCGGTAATTATAAGTTCTTAAGCGCGTATTTGATAAGCTGCTCTACAGTTAATTCCCCTGCATTTTTGCTTATCTCCTGATCCAGAACTTTCTCTGCAACGTTGCGTACAAAACCAAGCATAACAAGGGCAGATAATGCCTCTTCTTTTACCGTTTTTACCCCCACCGGGCTTGCAATTAAACTATCCGGACCTTCTTTTTTCAGTTATCCTGTAACTCTAATATAATACGTTGGGCTGACTTTGGGCCTATGCCCTTAATGCTTTTTATAAGCGCAACATTGCCCTGCACAATAGCCGTTTGTATCTCGGCCGGAGTAATGGATGAGAGCATCATCCTTGCTGTGTTTGGCCCAATGCCTGATATGGATACAAGATGCAGGAAAAGCTTTCGCTCTCCTGCATCGGCAAAACCATAAAGTGTATGGGCATCTTCTTTCACGTGCAGCCATGTGTATAGCTTACAACGCTCCCTATCGCCAAGCAACGAATAGGTATTTAACGATATATTGATCTGATAACCAACGCCTCCGGCATCAATTACCACATAAGCAGCGCTTTTAAAGGCCAATTTACCATCAATATAGTCGTACATGTTTTTTCAGATTATTTCTTTTTTGTATTAGCCTTACTGACAGCACATTTTATCTGTGCGTCAATAACAGCTATAGTAACCATATTCACTATCTCGCGCACCGAACTACCTAACTGTAATACGTGTACCGGCTTTTTTAAACCTAACAAGATTGGGCCAACAGCCTCGGCGCCGCCGATTTCCTGCATTAGCTTGTAAGCAATGTTACCCGATTCCAGCGTAGGAAAGATAAGAGTATTTGCCGGTTTTCCGTTAAGTGTTGAGAAAGGAAAATTATCTTCAAGCAAAGCCGGATTAAGGGCAAAGTTGGCCTGCATTTCCCCATCAACGATCATGTGCGGATATTTCTCATGCAAAATTTTAACCGCCTCGCGTGTTTTCTCAGGCAATTCGCCATCGTTTGAACCAAAGTTTGAATACGACAAGATGGCCACGCGTGGCTTGATATTTAGCTGCGCTACTGATTTTTCTATCAATACGGTAATATCAACCAGTTCCTGCGCAGTCGGGTTAATATTAACCGTGGTATCGCCAAAAAAGAAAGGCCCTTTTGATGTGATCATCAAATACATGCCCGCCACTTTACTTATTCCTTCTTCTATACCGATGATCTGCAGCGCCGGCTTAACGGTTGATGCGTAGTTCTTTGTTAAGCCCGAAATTAATGCATCGGCTTCACCAAACTCCACCATACATGCACCATAATAGTTACGATCGGTGATCATTTTCTTGGCCTCAAACGGGGTTACCCCGCGGCGCTGGCGTTTGTTGAACAGGAACTGCGTATATTCTTCAGAACGCGGTGTTTGCTTTTTGGTATCGATGATCTCTACATCGCCGAGGTCAAGTTCCGTTTCGCGCATGATCTCGCGGATGCGGGCTTCGTTACCTAATAATATTGGTGTAGCGATCTTTTCCTCTTTTACTATCTGCGCAGCACGTAATATCTTATAGTTATCGGCTTCTGCAAAAACCACCCGTTTAGGGTCTTGCTTGGCCTGATTGGTCATATCGCGCAGCAGCTTATTGTTGCTCCCCAGTCGCGATATCAACTCTTCATTATATGCATCCCAATCGGTTATCACCTTGCGCGCCACACCAGATTCTATTGCCGCTTTAGCCACCGCAGATGATACCTCAGTGATTAAACGCTGATCCATCGGCTTAGGGATGATATAATCCTTGCCAAATTTGAGGTTGGTGATGTTGTAAGCTAAGTTTACTGCCTCGGGCACCGGTTTTTTTGCCATCTCGGCGATAGCTTTAACCGCAGCAATCTTCATTTCCTCGTTAATTGCAGTAGCACGTACATCCAATGCCCCACGGAAAATGTATGGAAAACCCAATACGTTGTTTACCTGGTTAGGATAATCAGAACGGCCTGTTGCCATAATAATGTCTTTACGGGCGGCAGTAGCCAGGTCGTAGCTTATTTCAGGTTCAGGATTGGCCATCGCAAATACCACCGGATTTTTTGCCATGCTTACCAGCATCTCTGGTTTTACCACGTTACCTGCTGACAGGCCGATGAAAACGTCAGCGCCTTTCATGGCATCGGCAAGGGTGGTAATATCTTTACGATTGGTTGCAAATTCCAGTCGAATATCGTCAAGGTCGGTACGGTCAGGAGTTATCAAACCGTTGATGTCAAACATCACCAGGTTCTCTTTTTTAACACCCAGTGACAGGTACATTTTGGTACATGATACCGCAGCAGCACCAGCGCCGTTAACTACCAGTTTTATTTTCTCCAGTTTTTTACCCTGTATCTCGCAGGCGTTCATCAGGGCAGCGCCTGAGATAATGGCGGTACCGTGCTGGTCATCGTGCATTACCGGGATATTCATCTCGGCTTTTAACCTGCGCTCTATCTCAAAACAAGTTGGAGCGGAAATATCTTCGAGGTTTACGCCGCCAAAGGTTGGCTCAAGCGCTTTAACAATGTTCACAAAATCATCAACCGATTTGGCGTTCACCTCGAGGCCAAACACATCAATATCGGCATATATTTTAAACAAAAGGCCTTTACCTTCCTTTACGGGCTTGCTGGCTTCGGGGCCAATATTACCCAGGCCAAGTACCGCAGTACCGTTACTGATAACGGCTACAAGGTTACCTTTTGCGGTATATTTATAAACATCATCAACGTTATTTGCAATTTCACGGCAGGGTTCGGCAACGCCCGGCGAGTACGCCAAAGTAAGGTCGCGTTGCGAGTTTGTAGGCTTTGTAGGAACTACCTGTATTTTACCGGGTCGGCCTTTAGCATGGTAGTTAAGGGCATCCTGCTTACGATTTGGTTTGTTCATTGGTTTTTCTTTTGTTGAAGCCTCCAAAATTACGATTACTTTTTCTGAAAGCGCCAACAAAAAGGCTTAGGTTAAAACTCTTTTAAATTTAATATGCAGCAGTTAAACAAACGCTAACCGTTGCCGATATGCACCGTTAAACCCGGCAAAAGCGGCAAATTAACGTTATTGCCTAACTGCTTGTTCCACTGCATTACCTGCTCAACTTTAACCCCATACAAAGAAGCGATAGTTGACAAGGTCTCGCCCTTTTTAGTGATATGGGTGGCAGGTGCAACCGGTGCCCCATTAACAATTGCCACTTGCTGAACCCCACGCCCAGGCGATGGCCCGGCCGGCATTACAGGTGGTGGTGGCGGCGCAATTGAAACATATTGCATAGGCCTTAACGGGCGTACTGGTGCGGTAACGTCGTTTACTGCGGTATGCACTATATCGTTTTGCTGCTTATCCATTTTAGGAACAACAATTTTACGCAGATTAGCCGCCGATCCATTTACGATTTGCTGACGGTATGATGGATTAAGCGTGCTCAGATCTTTCAGTGGCATGCCCAACGCCTGGGCAATACGGCTAAGCGATACAAACTTGCTAACCATTACGGTATCGGTAACTATGGCGAGGCCGGCAGTTTGTGGGGTGATGTAATGATACTTGTGATATTTCATTACATAATTTATGGCGATGAAGGCCGGTACATAGCCACGCGTTTCGACAGGCAGCTGATCACGGATAGACCAGTAATCATGCGCGCCGGTGCGCTCTAATGCATGCTCTACATTGCTTTTACCGCAATTGTATGATGCAATGGCCAGCAGCCAGTCGCCAAATTGCATATTGGCATCTTTAAGGTAAGCAGCTGCAGCGTTGCTGGCCTCTATGGGGTCGCGGCGATCATCTATATACTCGGTCATAGTCAGTCCGTACATCTTAGCCGTTTCTGACATGAACTGCCACGGGCCCGCCGCGCCTACCTTAGAAATTGCATTAGGGTTTAGCGCTGATTCAACTATCGACAGGTATTTGATCTCATCCGGGATACCGGCTTCGGCAAATGCTTTCTCGTAAATAGGGAAGTAGTATCGAGATAGGCCGATCATCCGTCCCATATCATCTTTGCGGCGGCTGTATAGATCAATATATGCCTGTACATACCCATTATAATCAAGCGGTACCTCTTTCTGGATAGAATCCAGGCGGCGCTTAAAAATTACGTTATTGTAAATAGACACAGGGGCTTGTAACTCGGGAGCGGTTACGTTGGTATCCTGCTGCAACGTTGCTGCAGCGGAGAAGGCAAGGCCTAAGTCAGTATCAGCTTTAACTGCGTGCGCAAATAAAACGCAGGCAAAAAAAGTAAACAGTTTCTTCATATTTAAGGGTAACCCTCAAAAAGCCGCTCGAGAATTATTTTACTAATATATTAATCCCTTATAGCTCTAAGAAATATTCTGAGAAATTTAACAATTCCTTCTCGGCAAACTTTTTGGTAAGTAATTGTAAGCCTAACGGTAAACCTTTGCTGTTATTGCCTGCAGGCAAAGAAATTGCAGGCATGCCAGCCAGGGAAGCCTGCACCGTAAATATGTCATAAAGATAAGTAACCACAGGATCTTTTTCTTTTAACCCTAAGGCAAAAGCAGGCTCGGGCGCTGTTGGGGTAAGTATAAAATCGAACTCATCTAAAACTTCATTCGTTTTATCCTGTATCAACCGGCGAACTTTCTGGGCCTTGGCATAATAGGCATCATAATACCCCGCACTCAGCACAAATGTACCCAGCATAATACGGCGCTTAACTTCTTTACCAAAACCTTCTGATCGTGATTTTTTATAGGTTGTTACCAAATCAGTAGCATTAGGGCTGCGGTAACCATAATGCACGCCATCATAACGTGCAAGGTTTGATGAAGCTTCGGCCATGGCCAAAATATAATAGGTAGGCACCAGGTAATCCGGCAACTCAAACGAGATAGGTTTTACGGTATGTCCGTCGGCACGCAGTTTATCAATGTAGGCAGTAAGCGTAGCTTTTACGTCTGCATCAACACCCGGGCTTGATATAGCTTCCTGCAAATAGGCAATACGTTTTTTGCCGGTCTCTTTTTTTAATCCGGCTGCCTGCGGCACCGGTTCATGGGCCAGGGTAGTATCATACTCATCCGGACCTGCCATTACTTCAAACAACAAAGCAGCATCTTCTACAGACCGGGTTATCGGCCCAACCTGGTCAAACGATGATGCATAACTAATAATGCCGTGCCTTGAGATACGGCCGTAAGTAGGTTTTAAACCAACTACCCCACAAAATGAAGCCGGCTGCCTAACCGAGCCACCAGTATCCGTGCCAATGGCTGCATGGCACATACCGGCCTGCACAGCCACAGCCGAACCGCCTGACGAACCACCGCCTACCCGCGTTTCATCTGCAAAGTTTTTTACCGGGCCAAAGTACGAGTTCTCGTTAGCGGCCCCCATTGCAAATTCGTCGCAATTGCAGCGGCCGATGATAATAGCATCCTCGGCAAGCATACGCTCAACTATGGTAGAGGAATATATGGAGGTGAAATTCTCCAGAATTTTTGAAGAAGCAGTAACCTTATGGCCTTTGTAGCAGATATTATCCTTAATACCGATAACCATACCGGCAAGCTTACCAACCGGTTCGTTGTTTTGTAATCGAGTATCGAGTGCACGCGCGTTTGCAAGCGCTTCATCACCGAAAACCTCGTTAAATACATTTAAATGGGTATTTGCATTTATTTGCTGAAGGTAGTCTTTAACCAGTTGCTCAACAGAAACTTCCCCACTTATCAACCCGCTCTTAATGTCACTATAAGAGTGATAGTTCTTAGCCATGGGCCTAAAATAAAAAAACTTATCTGTTGAAAGCTAAATTTTTCAACAGATAAGTTATGCGGGCAATTTTACTTACCTTAATATCGGCAGGGAGAAAGGATTAAACTTTTGGTTTATCTTCTGTGCCGGTTGTGTTTGTAGTTGAGCTATCGCCGTTTTGCGCGTCTTTAAATTCTTTAACGCCTTTACCTAAGCCTCGCATAAGTTCAGGTATTTTTTTTCCGCCGAACAAGATCAAAATTGCAATAATGATCAGAATGATTTCTGGTGCGCCTAATCCACCCATGATTTTAAGTTTAATTAATTAATATTTTATCAGTGTTATCCTTCAGTAGTTTTCTTTTCTGCAACTGGTTCTTCAGGTTTGGTCAAACTAATAGTGCTTGCCGGTTGTGTTTCTTCAACAGGTTTGATTTCTGTTTCGTTCTCAAAAGTAGCAACAGCAGCAGGTGTTGATTCCTCGATAGCATCAGTAGCAGAATGACCGGTATAAGCCGAAACAGCACCTTCTACAGGCTCGTATGGCTTGTAGTTAGCTGCAGTATTATTTTCTTCTTCTACCGCTTTCTCCTCAACTTTAGTTGCAGGTTTTTTATCCTCGTAATTATTGATCTGGTTGTTTATCTCGCGTTTAACATCTTCAGATGCATCTTTAAACTCACGGATACCTTTCCCCAACCCACGGGCAAGCTCAGGCAGTTTGTTACCACCAAAAAGCATCAGGGCCACAAACAATATCAAAATCATTTCCGGCGTACCTATATTCAAAAACAAAGGGACCAAACTTAACATTTTCTATAATTAAAGTTTACAAATATACAATAGTAGTACAAGCTTAACGCTGTAATTTAAAACTAATTATCAGCCAGCCACGATTTAGGGTTCTGCGCCTCTTTACCTTTAGTTAGGGTAAATGAAACTGTAGGATCGCCGGTTGATGGATCAGTTGCCGCAGTGCCAATGGTTTGCTTGGTTGATACCTTTTGCCCCACACTAACTGATACCGACCTAAGGTTAGAGTAGGCTGTAAAATACTCACCATGTTTTATCACTATAAGGTATGCGCCGGCCACATCGATAACGCTCCTCACCTCACCTTCAAATACCGCTCTAACAGGTGCATTGGCACTTGTACGGATCTCATAACCATTACTTTCGTTGCGGATGCCATCGGCATCGGTATATATGCCAAAGCCGTGTAAAAGCTGGCCATTCGCAACCGGCCATGGTAAACGGCCGCGGTTACCTAAAAAGTCGTTAGATAACCTTGCTGCCTCGGGCGTAGCGTTAAGCACCTGGCTATTGGTTGAGGCTTTAGTAATTGCAGGCTTGGTTGGCGCAGCAGCAGGTTCTCTGTTCTCTGCTCTTGCTTTTGCAGCCGCAGCAGCTGCAGCCGCAGCCGCCTGCCTTGCTTTCTCTTCAGCTTCGCGGCGAGCAATCTCGATCTCTCGGGCAATTGCTGCATTAATGGCCCTTGACGTTTGTGCTATCCGTTTACGTACATCTCTTTGCTGTTGCTTAATTTCGCCCTGCTGTTTAGATATATCGCTGATAACCTTTACCTGCGTATTTTTTGCTTTACCTAACTCATCCTTCTCCTTCTCCTGGCTGGCCAGCAAGTTATTCTTTTCCTTCTTGTCGCGGTCAAGCTCGTTTATCTTCACGTGCAGATCGCGTTGTGTACCTTGAATATAGCCTGCCTGGCGCTCCCGGTATGTACCAAACTGCTGCAGGTATTTTAATCTGCGATAAGCTTGGTTAAAATCTTTAGCCGCAAAAATAAACATCAGTTTATTGTAAGCACTTTGATTGCGATAAGCAAAAAGCACCATCCCGGCATACTCCTTTTTAAGCTGATCTAACTGCCCCTGTAAACTACGTACGTTATTATTGCTCTGCGAGATTTGGTTATCCAGGTTTCTTACCTCTGAGTTGATGTTTGAAATCTTCTCTTCGCGCAGGTTTATTTGCGCCTTTAGTATATTAAGCTGTTTTAACGATACTTTTTTGTTGTTCTTGGTCTCGTCGTACTCGCGGTTAAGCTGTTCCAATTCATCATTTAGCTTCTCGCGCCTGCGTTTAAGTTCGGCGCTGCTTTGCGCGAAAACCTGGGTAACGCCAAGCACGCACATCAGAAAAAATACAGCTCTAAAAAATTTCATCCACCAAAAATATAATTTAATTAGCAGGTTCGTAACTTTTTGGGATACTAAACGGATATTCGAGCGGCTTATCAAACTCAACCGTAGCGTAGCGCAGGTTAGCCTTTATCCGCTTATCGCCAGCTGTAGAACTGATATCTATCTGCGACGGGATAACACGGTTATTTTCTTTTATAAACACATTATTAGCCACCTGCATAGTTTGACCGGCCATGTGGTTTGAAAGGTTTGTTTGGGTTACCTTTAAATCGGCACCTAACAAAAGTTTGTAAACCACATCCTGTAAAGCACCATTGATAACAGTATTGTTACCATCAGCGGTGATATCAGCCTGCTCATTCAAGGTCTCGGGAATGGCGTTACCTACCAATAGTGCCTGCACCGTTTTAAAGTTAACTTGTCGGCCTGCAAACTGCTGTATATAGCTGAAAGGTTTTTTGAGATAGAGGCTTTGTAAGCGGTTGATCACCTGAATACTGTCAGGCGTTATTTGCGCGCGTGCACCCTCTATACCGGCAAAACCGGTGATGGAGATCCAGATCTTCTGATCGCGGTTGATGCGGATATTAAGTGTTACATCATTGCTGTTGCCATTGATATCCAGCTTGGTTTTAGCCTTGCCTGAAAAAGTATTGAACGTTACCTGACTGGAGCGGATAGCTGCCAGTTTCTGGCGTACGGTACTGGCTTTTGCTGCCGCGGCAGAATCAGCAGTGGTAGGGCGATTTACTTGCGTTAACTTTTTTGATTTACATGCGGCCAGCACTACTACACAGCAGATGACGGCTACACTATTCAGAATATTTCTTCTCATTTATCTTGCGTTGTAATACCGGTGATGTTGCGCCAAGCTGTTTCGCTTTTGTCCACTGCTGAACTGCGCCGTTCACATCACCTGTAAAAAATAAAATATCGCCGTAATGCTCTGCTTTAGTGGCACTGGCGCCTTTATCGTGTTGGATAGATTTCTCTATCCATAGTTTAGCCCCGGCATAGTTTTTTTGTTTAAACAAGATCCAGGCATAAGTATCTTCAAACGACGCCGTGTTAGGTATAAGGTCGGTGCTGTGTTTTGACATTTGCGCCGCCTTATCCAATTGCTCGTTCCTTAACGACAAATAGTAGGCATAATTGTTCAGCGTGTATGCATTATTAGGATCTATATCAATGGCCTTTTCGTAAGCAGCATCCGAGCCTTTGTTATCATTGGTTGAATGATATGCATCGCCCAAAGCCGAATAGCTCTGAGCAAGCAGATTTTTATCCTGCGCCTCGAACAACGTAGCGCTCTTTAAATAGCCAATGGCCTTGGTATAGTTCTTTTTTTGATGCCAGGCCACCCCAACCATATAATTCATCCATGCCTGGTTAGGGAACATTGCCAGCGAATTTTCGCCATCTTTAATGGCCGCATCAAAGTCGTTTTGCCCAAGCTCTATACGCACTAATTGTTCCTGAATATTATATGCTTTTCCATCTAAACCAACAGCCTTTTGGTAAGCTTCCCTGGCTTCTTTTACTTTGTTACTTTGCAGCAGCATATCGCCGTATATAGCATACGCTTTAACATTTGCCGGATGGGCGGATACCAAAACCTTGCTCAGTTGTAAGGCACTGGCTTGTGCATTAGGCTCAGGGAATTTAGGCACATAACCTAAAATGATACGCAGTTTTTGATCGATATCTACGTCCGGATTTGCAAAGGCTATCTCTAACTCGTCATAGCTGGCTTCGGGTTTATTTTGTTCGCGATAAATATCGGCAAGCGCCAAATGCACTGTACCGTTGTTCGGATCGATCCCTTTGGCCTTTTGCAATATCGCTACGGCTTTATCCGGCTGATTGTTTGAACTATAGATCTCAGCCTGCGCCAAATAATACCTAACTTGCGTAGGATTGGCCTTTATCAACTCATCTAATGCCGATGCCGCCTTTTTTACGTCACCTTGCCTTAAATAAACTTTTTGGCGGCTAAGCGCCAATTCATCGCTCTGGCCCGATAGTTCCTCTATTTTATCATAAAGCTTTAATGCTTCGTTATATTTTTTCTCCAGATAAAAGGCATTCGCTTTATCGTAGTAATATTCAGTCTTATCGGGCTTGAGGCGAATCAGCGCAGTTAAAACATTTTCCAGTTTAGCCAGTTCGTTGTTTTTCTCATAGATGCCGGCCAGCGCCAGCCAATACCATTCGTTATCCTGGTTAATGGTTACCGCGCGCTCCAGCAAATTTTGCGCCGCGGGCAGGTTGTTTTGCGATTGCTCCAGGTTGGCCAGTTCAAACATGCTGGCATCATTGGTTGGGTCTATTTGTAAAACCCGGCCAAACAGTTCTGCGGCCTGTCTTTTATTATCGATGGTTTTTTCGCGCAAGGCCGAGAAGAATAACTGTTTAACTATACTGCTATCGGTTTGCGTCATTGGGCGGGCAGCAATGGTACTATCACGACTGCCTTCCTTATTTTTTTGGGCAAGGCAAACGTTGCTAAACGATGCTATTAATAATAATAATAATGCGCTAAACTTCATCTCTTTGCTTTATCGCTTCAATATAGCTCTTAATTGATCACGCTCGGCATACAAAGCACCTAAGCCAAATAATAACAATAACCCGTTACCTATAAATATATTGCGATGGAACACGCTGAACGACAGATAGACCAATACAATTGATATTATGATATAGGCAACGTTCTTTTTAAGATTATATGGGATAGGATAATTCTTTTGCCCCCAGATATACGACATCACCATCATGCTGGCATAAGCTGCCAACGAGATCCAGGCCGATGCCATATAACTGTAGATAGGGATAAAAATAACATTGAGTACAATGGTGAGTACTGCGCCAATGCCCGATATATAAAGCCCGTACCGTGTTTGGTCTGACAGTTTATACCATATAGAAAGGTTGGTGTATATGCCCAGGCTAACGTAACCTAATAACAATGGCGGCACTACGCCCAAACCCACCCAGTAGGCCGGGTTATTTACATAGTGTTTGAGTATTTGAATATTGGCTACCACACCCACAAACATCAGGCACATGGTTATTACAAAATAATCCATAATGCGGGCATAGGTGTAGCCGGCATTCTTATTCTTTGCATGACTAAAGAAAAATGGCTCGGCGCCCATCCTGAAAGCCTGATTAAACAAACTCAGAAAAACTGAGATACGCGCACAAGCAGAATAGATACCCACTTCCTGCTCGCTAATATTTGCAGGCAGGAGTTTGCCCAGCAGGATCTTGTCGAAATTTTCATTAACAATGTATGATAAACCTGCCACCATAACCGGCCAGCTATAGGCAAACATGTTTTTAAACATGGCTTTATCAAAACTCAGCTGCAGTTTAAGTAACTCGGGCAGTAACAATAAAAGTGTCATTACGCTGGCTACAAGGTTTGATATAAACACATAGCCTACCCAGCCCTTAACAAACCAGGTCTTTATCCATTCGGCACCTGCCATATCGTGTTTAATGATGTAAGGCAGCACCCATATAAATATCAGGTTAAGGCCTACCATCACAAATATGTTCACCAGTTTAACAACCCCATATTTAAATGGCTTGCCATCTGCCCTTAGCTTGGCGAATGGGATAGCACACCAGGCATCTAAAACCAATATCCCCAAAAAGTACCTGATGTAGCGCTCAAACTCCGCCTGCGAAGTGCCCTCGCCTATTTTTATAAAACCCGCAATGGTATGTATAAACGGAACAGCAAACAGCAGAAAGAATATTGTTACCAAAAAAACCACCCAGAAGCTGTTATTATATACCTGCCTTTTTTGTTCGGGGTATTTGTTTAGGTAGCGGAAAAAGGTGGTTTCCATACCAAAAGCCAATAAGGCCTGCAGTACGGCCGCGTAGCTGTAGAGAGTGCTGAATACGCTATAAACCTTAGGGTCGTAAGCGCGGGTATATAGCGGTGTTAATATCGAACTAAGTAAACGCTGTACAACGGTAGTAGTACCGTATATAGCCGTTTGCCCGGCGAATTTTTTAGCGGTTGACAAATCTGAATGGTGTGTGGGTTATAATTACTTTTTAACTACCTCAAAATTACGATAGTTTTTCAATTCGCCTTCATGGGTATCAACAGCGGTTACGCCGGCATCCTCAGGGCCCTCGTTGCACCAATCCAAAAACATTTCAAGCGTGGTATCATCAGCTTCGGCGGCTATAAAAACATCGCCGTTGGCCTCGTTACGTACAAAGCCACGAACGCCCAACTGATCTGCAACTGCTTTGGTTGATTTGCGGTAGAACACGCCCTGCACTTTGCCTTTAACGGTAATATCCAGATGTTTCATTATCTTGATTTGAAGATTTGGTAATTTGAAGATTTGAAAATGATGCTGTCAAAGCAACGAAATTTCAACCCATCTTCAAATCTTCAAATCAACTAATTTTCAAATCAGATAAGTCTTTTCACTTGTGTGTCGTCGGCTAGTTTAAATCCATCAAGGCCGGTAAGCAGGTTTAAACCTGGAGTTTTGCCGATCTCAATAGTGCCTTTGGTATCATCAACACCTAAAAACTCCGCCCCGTTTATGGTTCCCCATTGTAAAAGCGTCTCCAAACTTAGTGATGGAAAATGCTGCTGTAGCGTGCGCATCTCGCTTAAAATACACAGTTTGGTATTTGAGGCAAGGCTGTCGGTACCAAGGGTAATGTTAAGATCCTGGTTAACAAAAAGCTCAACCTTTGGCAGTCGCTTCTCAATGTATAGGTTGGCATTAGGGCAAAAACACCAGTTTATGTTCCTATCAAAACGTTTGATAAAGTAAATGTCTTTGAGATTAGTGCAGGTGTTATGCACCATCAATATCTTCTGCTTGTTGGTAAGCAGCGGAATAACACTTTGTAAAGAGTTGCGGGCCTGCGGTTTAAAAAAATCTATATTAATGTTTAAATGTTTATACAGGTCTATAAAGCCGCCCAGTTTATAACGATAGAATTTATTTTCATCTTCGCACTCCTGATTATGGATACTCAGTAAGTTATCGTTAGTATCGCTATATCTTTTGATAAGTTTAAATAACTCTTTTGATACTGTGTACGGAGCATGAGCCGTTACCGATACCGGTTGCGGCTTAAATTCTTCGGCAGTTGCAAGAGCTGCATTAAAAACCTCTTCAGCACGATCTGGCACAAAACCGAGTATTTCAATAAAAGTGTGGTAGTGTAATTTACTGCCGGCTTTCATGGCAACGGTGCCGGGCGTGTTAGAAATATCGCCCACGGCAACAATACCGTTATCATACATTTCCTGGTCGGCAGCTTGTGACGCAGCTTCAATAGCTGCCGGGTCTGATGCGCGCAGCGTCATTATTTCTTTAATAAAAGAGATAAGGCCAGTGCCCGGTTCTATCTTATTTTTGAGATGCGAAAGTTCGGTATGGCAATGTGTATTAATGAAGCCCGGAACAATGATGCCGTTTAAGGTTTCGACGGCTGCGCCCGCGGGTTGGGCATTTTCTTCGGTAACTGAGATGACTTTCCCATAATCATCCACAGTAACAATCCCATTTTTAATCGGATCGGCACAAACAGGGAAAACGTAATCGGCTTTAAAACTTTTCATTAATATAACTTGGCATCAGCATTGTCCCTTTAAAACCATTACCTTAATCAAAAATACAATTAACTTTTAGCTATTGTTTTTAATCTGAAAAAAGAATGACTTTAAATTGAGAACAGATTTTTTAAGTTTAAGTACTTTTGCAACGTGAACAACAAAAAAGATAAAATAGACATCCGCAGCCTCTCGCTTGAAGCTCTGCAACAGCACTTTACAGCCATAGACGAAAAAGCTTTCAGGGCCAAACAAGTGTATGAATGGCTATGGAAAAAATCGTCTTTATCTTTTGATGAAATGAGCAACATTTCAAAAGAACTCCGCACCAAACTTGATGAAAAATTCGCAATAAACAAGGTTGGAATAAATTCTTCACAGATTAGTGCTGATAAAACTATAAAAAATTCTTTTATATTGCATGATGCTCATCTAATTGAGGGTGTTTTAATCCCTACTACCGAGCGCATGACGGCCTGCGTTTCATCACAAGTTGGTTGCAGCCTTACCTGTAAATTTTGCGCAACCGGCTACATGGAGCGTAAACGCAACCTTAACCCTGACGAAATTTATGACCAGGTTGTTTTAATTGATAAACAAGCCCGGGAAAATTACGGCATCCCGTTATCCAATATTGTTTACATGGGTATGGGCGAACCTTTGCTTAATTATGCCAATGTATTAAAATCGATAGAGCACATTACTGCCGAAGATGGTTTAAATATGGCCGCCAAGCGTATCACCGTATCAACCGCAGGCATTGCCAAAATGATCCGTAAACTGGGCGACGACAAGGTTAAATTTAACCTGGCCCTTTCCTTACACGCTGCTAACGACGAGAAGCGTAATACCATAATGCCTATAAACGAGCAAAATACGCTTAAGGCTTTAGCTGATGCTTTGAAATACTATTTTGCCAAAACAAAAAACCCGGTTACTTACGAGTACATAGTGTTTGATGGCTTTAACGATACCTTAAAAGATGCCGAAGAACTGGCTCGTTTTTGCAAACACCTGCCCTGCAAGGTAAATATCATTGAATACAACCCTATTTCATTTGCCAATTTCATTAATGCCGGCGAAGACCGTATCGAGGCCTTTGCAGATTACCTGCGTAAACAGAACATCAATGTGAATATCCGTCGCAGCCGTGGCAAGGATATAGATGCTGCATGCGGGCAGCTTGCTATAAACGAGAGGGAAAAAGATAAAGAGGCGATAACTGCTCAATAATTTTTACCCAAATTGTCATTCGGACGAGTGAGAGCGAGGAAAAATTACAACGTGGATTCACAAGTTATTTTTCTATTTCAAATTCCCTATCTTAACGCATGCAATTGCTGCGTACCTACTTACCTGATTTTATTTCCTTGATATTTCCGCAATTGTGTGCGGCTTGTGATGCGGGCCTTGTTGCCGGCGAAGACATTATCTGTACCGATTGCCGGTATAATCTTCCGTTCACTAATTTCCACCAACTGCCTGATAATATTGTAGCCCAACAATTTTGGGGTAAGCTGAACATCGAAGCCGCCTATGCCCTTTATTATTTCAACAAAGGTGGCAAAGTGCAAAACCTGGTGCATCATTTAAAGTATAGCAGTATGCCTCGTATTGGCAATGTATTAGGCGAAATAGCCGGTGCGCAATTGAAACAGAATGGCACCTTCGCTACCGTAGACTATGTAATACCCGTACCTCTCCACAAAAAGCGTTTAAAAGAACGTGGTTACAACCAAAGCGCTCACTTTGCCGAGGGTATTGCCAGTGTTTTGGATTGTAATTGCGAGATAGATAATCTTATCAGAAAAGTGGCTACCAAAACTCAAACGCATAAATCGCGCTTTGCAAGGTTTGAGAATATGAAGGATGTTTTCGAGGTTGCATCTCCTCAAAAACTTGTTGGCAAACATATTTTATTGGTTGATGATATCATCACCACTGGCTCTACTCTTGAAGCCTGCGGGATGGAACTTTTAAAAGTGCCGGGACTAAGGTTGAGTATTGCTACGATTGCGTATGCAGAGTAGGGACTGGAAAAGAGTTGCAGATGTAACTATTGCCCCGCCGGATCTTGTCCGAAAGTTTTGCTTAGCAATTCATAAAGCTCCGGATGTTTGGCCTGTAGTTGGTCTGGCTTTTCAAAGAAATACTCGGATACTACCGCAAAAAATTCGGCTTCGTTTGTTGCTGCGTAGGGATCGATATCTGAATGACCGGATTGGATCTTGCTGATCTCCTGGTGCATCATCTGCACCCAGGGTTTAATATATTCATGCGGAAGAAAACCTTCAGGTATGCCATCGGTAGCGCCGTCGGATTTATCCAACAAGTGCACAAACTCGTGAATGCCTGTATTTTGTTTGCCATTATTTTTAGAGAAACCTTTTTGTAGTGCAGCGCGCGATAGGATCATCTGCCCGTTCATGTAACCGCTGCCCACCATACCCATAATGTTGCGCTCATCACCGCCCTCAAATTGGTAATCTTTATCGAAAGTATCGGGATAGAGGAGTACGTTGGTTACGTTGCGATATGTCCAGTCCTTAAATTTAAAAATGGGGATCACCGCACTCGAAGCCACCATCAGGCGGTCGGTATCATTTACATCAAGCCCTACGCCTTCAATGCGTACTGCATCCAGAAACAGCTCTATCTTATCAATAAAGTAGGCTTTATCATCAGAGGGGAGATTATTGTAATAGTCTATGTGCTCAGTTAAAAGCGCTTTCTGTTTATCAGTAAGAATAACCTGAGTTAAGTCGCGCTTGCGTCTGCGTTGGAACAACGTGAAGCTGATAATTACGGCAATGATGATGGCTATGTAGAGCATTTGATCGGTCTTGTATAAAATTATCCCTCCCTGCCATCGCTTTGGCCGGCGCACCCATCCCGTGGGGAGGGAACTTGTTTATTATTTCAAATCGTAGCTAACACTTACCGTTGGCAGCAGGGTGGCATCGTTCAAAGGTATTTGGTCGCGGGCTACAATGGGTTTGCGGCGTTTGTAGAACTCGTATGCGGCCTTTTGCACCTCGGCCACACCGCTTGCAGGTGTATTGTAACTGATAGAAAAAGGAATAATAAAATCATGGAATTTCTCTTTATCAGGGATGATCCACTTCTTGGTCGATTTCTTTAACGCATCAATGGCAGGTAAGGTGATCAAATAATCATCCGCATAGTAGATAACTATTTTTTGTACCACACCGTTAACATCCGCAGTAAATTTTAATACTGCTACCCCGCTTGCTTTTTTGGCGATGATATCCTGACTAACGCTTAAGCTATCCTTAAAAAAGCGGGTCATCACAGGTGCACCACCCTGGAATGGGAAGGCCAGCTCTTTTTGGGCCTGAGCGTAAAATGAGCTTAGTAAAAATGCTATAACAAGTAATTTCTTCATTTAATCTTCGTCTTTTGGTTGGCGTTTAGTGCCTTCGTATAATTCGTACTCAAACAGGCGGCAATCCAGTTTACCATTGTAAAACTCAATTTTACGGGCGGCCTTTAAACCTATTTTCTTAGCCAGATCAGGGTTGCCTGTAAAAACATAACCGCGATAGTTAAGACATTTCTTTTTTAGGAAATCGCCAATGCGTTTGTAGGTGATCTCTAACTTGGTATGCGTACCTAAACGTTCGCCATACTCCGGGTTAAACATCACCACGCCACCACCTTCGGGCACATCGGTAAGTTCAAAGTCACAAACGTCAAAATCAATTAAATGTTCTACACCGGCTGTATTGGCATTTCGGCGTGCTATATCAACGGCATCCTGAGAAATATCTGTAGCTATAATTTTGAAGCCGATATCTTTCTTCGCTTTGTCTTTTAGTTTGCGGCGCTCCGTAAAAAATACCTGCTCATCATATCCCATAATATGCATAAAGCCATAGTTCATACGGAACAGGCCGGGGTGCTTGTCAGTGGCCAGCAATGCTGCCTCGATGGCCAAAGTGCCCGAGCCACACATGGGGTTAATGAAATGACTATTCCGATCCCAGTTAGTAGCAACAATAGTTGATGCTGCAAGCGCCTCAAGCATTGGTGCCTTGCCCGGTATTTTGCGGTAGCTGTGTTTGGCAAGGGTTTCTCCCGATGTATCCAGGAAAACATCGGCTTTATCATCCTGCCAGTACAGGTGCACAACTGCTTTATTTACATCGGCACCGCTGTTGGGGCGAATGCCTTTTTTATCTTTTATACGGTCAACAATGGCATCTTTTACCTTTACGTTGGCAAACAGCGGGGTGGTGATATGCTTGTTATTAACGTTTGAGGTTACCGAAAAATAGCCGGTAAAATCAATCAGTTCTTCCCATTCAATCTTTATCAGCTCATTATAAAGCTCTTGCGGATCAGCTGCGTCAAAGCTTTTTAAAAGATATAAAACCTGACTTGCACAACGCAGGTTAAGGTTTAGAGGGATGGTATCATTAATAGTTCCCTGTAACTCTACGCCTGTAGAGAAAACACGGGTTGGCTTGTAACCAAGCGCTTCAACTTCTTGCTGTAAATAGGGCGATAGGCGCTTATTACAGGTGATGATGATCTTACTTTCGGTGTGGAAAACTTGCATAATTATTTTGCGAATTTATGAATTAAATACGCGGCTATTTAATTTGAGGTTACTAACTTTACATTTTAATCATTTTCTGAAATTATGGAAGTTAAAGGCAAGGTACACGAAGTATCGGCAACCCAACAGGTTACCGAGTCATTAAAGAAGAGAGAATTGATCCTCGAGTATATCGAGAACCCACAATATCCTGAGTATTTAAAGTTTGAGGCTATACAAGACCGTTGCGCCCTGTTAGATGCTGTTAAAGTTGGTGATGATGTTGAAGTGTTTTTTAACCTGAAAGGTCGCCCGTGGACAGACAAAGCCGGCAAAAAATCATATTTCAACTCGTTACAGTTATGGAGAGTTAACGTACTTGGCGGCGCAGGCAGTGCTACTTCACCAGAGTATGCAGCCCCTGCTGATATCAGCTCGGCACCTGATGATGACGATCTGCCGTTTTAGTGAGTAGGCAGTTTTGAGTTTGCAGTTAGCAGGCTCGATAAGAATATTAAAAAAGCCTTTCTGAATTTCCAGAAAGGCTTTTTTAATTGACTCAAATTTATATCGATCATTGCCGTCGGCTTTAGCCGACGGAATATGCAGAAATCTTCTTGGCTTTAGCCTAAATTAAAGAGTTCAGTTTGGGCTAAAGCCGTTTATGCGCTGTTTGTTACCCATTGGCTGAAGCCAACGGCAATGATTTGCCTGCCAGCAGAAAACTCTCTAAGCGCTCCAAACTGCCCACTGAGGACTGCAAACTAAACTACTCTTTAGTTATCCTCTTCAAAGCAACTTTACTGCCTTGTTTAACCTGCAGGTAGTATACTCCATTTATAGGTAATGCGAATTTTTTAGTAAAACTTGCGCCTGCTGCTTTATCAGCCCACACTGTTGTACCATTGCTTGCGGTTAGTTTAATTTCTTTTGCACCCGCGGGCAGGTTCAACGAAAGGATGGTTTTAGCGGAGCTAAACTCGTAATTCAGGTTTAAATCACTGATTTCTAAAGTTGCTTTATCGGTACCGCTCAGGGCTTTCAATTTATCTGCAGGGGCGTCGCTAACGCTATAACTTACATTGGTACTAATGCCATCTCCATCTGTATTAGTGTAATTGAACGACTGGCTGTTTTTGCTGCTTGCTTTATGGCCCGGGCCTGTGAAGCGATTAATACGCACGTCCATCGATGGCAGGTCGTTGTCAAAGCGATAGGTAAAGGCACTATCTGTTTTGATGCGTTTTAAACGCGTGCGTTTTTGCGTGCCGTCACCGCTGGCTAATTCGTTGCCATTATTATCAATGGTTATCTGCTTTTCGATAGTTACATTTTTGCCGTTTTTATCCTGCTTAAGTATAATAGTGGCATTATTGCCCGGCGCAGGTGGCGGTGGCGGAGGTACAGGCGCATCTTCCATTGCGGTAAGTGCATCCTTGCGTTCGGCGGCAGATAATTTCTTGATATCTTTACCATTGATGGTTGTATCGCCGTTAACTATTTTAATTTCAATGTTTTTTTGGCTTTGTGCCAGCACCAATGGTGGCAAACCAAGTATGGCGATAAGGCTTATCGAAAAGATGAACTCAAAGCCGGGTTTATATATCTTTTTCATGTTGTGCTTACGGGTTAGAGAAACAAATTTATAAAACTGTTACAAATCAACCTGTTAAAAGCGCGCTATTCATTTGTTAAAATTTGTTAAAAGGATTTTACAGCGCGCAAAATCAGATATTTTTGTTTCTGCATGAAAAAGAAAAGCATAGCGCTTATTATAGGGTTAATGGGTTTTGCACTGGTGGGTGTAGTGGCTATGCAATTGTATTTTTTGCGCCAATCATACCAAATGCAGTCGGAGTTGTTTAACCAATCTGTTAACGAAGCTTTGAACAGCGTAGTAAGCAAAGTATCAAAACAGGACGCGATCAACTTTATCAATGCCAAAACACAGCGCTCGTTTGCGGTAAGTAACCTTGAGAAACGCAATGACATAAGTATCAATGGGCAAAAGATCTCTCCCCAGGATTCGCTAACCAGTTTGAAAAAGCAAAGCAAGCGCCAGCATAAACTGGCAATGCTGCGCGACAGCCTTCGCCGGATGATACTCCATAAAAAGCAGGACGACGAGATAAACGCCCTTATGCAGCAAGGCTCGGTAAACCTGCGTATCCGTATTGAAGAATATACTGATGAATATGGCGATGTACACGGCCGCTTTATCCCCGAGATAGTAAAAGGGCCCAAACCGTCTAAAAAGAAACTGCATAAGTACGATACCCTTTACGCTACCTACATCGACCCGCAGTTTGGAAAACAACTGGTAGCCGCTCCTCAGATCAACCCGCTTTGGGTACGCGAGCAGCAGCGTTTACAGAAAGAGCGTCAACTAACCACGGTTAAAAAGATGCTGGAGGCCGACTCATTGGCTAACATGCCGCATAAAGGCAAAACAGCCAACGTAATTGAAAATATTGCTGAAGAGTACAAAAAATCTGACGAGCCCCTTTACAAACGCCTTAACGTTTTTTGGATAGATTCGTTACTACGCTTTGAGTTGCATAACCGCGGTATTTTCCTGCCATTTAGTTACGAGGTAGCAATGGCTAATAAGGACTCTTTACTATTTTCTAAAGCGATGGATATAAGCGGGGCCAAACCCGAGTTTATCCCAGCTAATACCTATCAGAAGACAATATTTAACAGCGAATTGCTGACCGACCCGGGTAAGATCCGCGTTTATTTTCCGCAAAAAGATTCATTGATACTGGGCAATATGAAGGCCAGTATGGGCACTACCGCCGGGTTATTAATTGTATTGGTTTTCTGCTTTGGCTATACCATTTTCTCGATAATTAAACAGAAGAAAATATCGGAGATGAAGATAGACTTCATCAACAACATGACCCATGAGTTTAAGACACCGGTATCAACCATTATGATAGCCAGCGAGGCTATAAAGGATGATGAGATTGCGCAAGACAGAGCGCGGGTATCGCGCCTGGCAAATGTGATCTACGAAGAGAATGTTCGCCTGGGAAGCCATATTGAGCGGGTATTAAATATTGCCCGAATTGAGAAGAACGACTTTAAACTGGAAAAAAAACCTGTTGATGTTAACGAGGTTATCAGTATTGTGCTTGATAGTATGGCGCTTAAACTGCAAAAGTGTAACGCCATTACCAATCTTAATCTTGATGCAGAGAACGCGGTAATTATGGCCGATGAACTGCATTTGAGCAATGTGTTGTATAATCTGATAGATAACGCGGTTAAATACAGCAAAGATGTACCGGAGATAACGATCAGCACCTACAATAAAAATAATGAGTTGGTGATAAAGGTTGCCGATAAAGGTATTGGAATGAGCCGAGATCAGCAATCTAAGATATTTGAGCAATTTTATCGCATACCAACCGGCAACCTGCACGATGTTAAAGGCTTTGGCCTTGGTTTAAGCTACGTTAACACCATTGTTAAAAGGCTTGAGGGCGTAATAAGCGTAAGGTCTGAAAAAGAAAAAGGCTCGGAATTTGAATTAAAATTTGCCGCGGTGTAACAAGTTTATGAGTCCGCAAGTCCGATAAGTCGGGAAGTTTAACTTGCAGACTTACGGTTTTACCGACTTCCAGGCTTACTGACTAAACACATGAAAAAAATATTACTCGTTGAGGACGATCCGAACCTTGGGCTATTGTTGCAGGACTACCTGCAGCTAAAAGGCAAATTTGAAGTCACTTTGTGTAAAGACGGCGAAGAAGGTTTGCGTGCGTTTACCAAAAACCCTTACGACCTGGTTATACTGGATGTAATGATGCCCAAGAAAGATGGGTTTACGCTGGGAAAAGATATCCGCAAGGTAAATGCCAATATCCCGATAATATTTGCTACGGCCAAAGCCATGATAGAGGATAAAACCCAGGCCTTTAACCTCGGCGGCGATGATTACATTACCAAACCTTTCCGCATTGAGGAATTGCTGCTGCGCATAAATGCCCTGCTTAAACGCGCCGAAAACGCCGAGAAGAAAAACGTGGACGATACGCCAAGTCAATTCACTTTAGGGAGCTACAATTTCGATTATACATCTCAATTGATAACCCGTGGAGAGACGCTTCAAAAGCTATCTACCAAAGAGGCAGAACTACTGCGCTTGCTATGCCTTAAACGTAATGAGGTACTTACCCGCGAAGAGGCCTTATTAAACATTTGGCATGATGACAACTACTTTAATGGCCGTAGCATGGATGTTTTCTTGAGCAAGATCCGCAAATATCTGAGGGATGACCCTGCGGTTGAGATCATTAACGTACACGGCAGGGGTTATAAGCTGCTGATCAATTAGGCATCCCTTTCTTCCTATAACAATCGTAACAACTTTGTTGGTTATAATGCCGCATTTTGCAAATGCAATCCGTTAAGTTTGCTACCTACAACTTTAACTGACGCATTATGAAATTAAAACTCCTTTACACTGCTTTGGCAGTTACCGGCCTGGCTGGTAGCGCCCTTGCACAAGAAACGGTTGACCAAGCCGCTGTGGCTAAGATCCGCGAGGAAGGCTTAAACCACTCAAAGGTGATGGAAACCGCATTCTACCTTACTGATGTTTCAGGCCCGCGTTTGGCCAACTCGCCGGGATTGAAACGCGCACAGGCCTGGGCAGTAAACCAACTTAAAACATGGGGTATGGCTAACGCTAAATTAGAGCCCTGGGGCAAATTTGGTAAAGGCTGGGAAGTGCAAAAAAACTACGCCGCCATCACCGTACCTTATTACCACGCCATCATCGCTATCCCTAAAGCATGGACACCCGGCACCAACGGCCCCATCAAAAGCGAAGTAGTGCTGTTAAAAGCTGATTCTGTTGCCGAACTGGATAAATATAAAGGCAAACTGGCCGGTAAAATAGTGATCTTCGATACTAAAAACACCTTAAAACGTTCTGACAAACCGGATCTGGCGCGTTACACTGATGAACAATTAGCGCAAATGGCTGCAGCAACACCACAGCCTGCCGGCGAGCGTCGTGCGTTTGATCCAAATTCGCCGCAAATGGCTGCACGTAGAAAGGCGATGGTAATGCGTGCCGCAATGAGTAAGTTTCTGGTTGATGAAAAAGTTGGTTTGATACTGGCGCAAGGCCGCGGCACCGATGGCACTACATTTACCACCAACGGTGCATCATTTGCCGATACCGCTAAAGCGGTAGCACCTGAACTGGAAACAAGCGGGGAAGATTTCTTACGAATTTTGCGTTTGGTTAAAGCCGGTCAGAAAGTTGAAATGGAAGCCGATATCAAAACCCAATTTATTACCGATGACCTGCAAGGCTACAATGTTGTTGCCGAAATACCAGGCACGGATAAAAAACTGAAAGACCAGGTAGTGACGATAGGTGGTCACCTTGACTCATGGCATGGTGCAACCGGCGCAACCGATAACGCAGCAGGCAGCGCGGTAATGCTGGAAGCAATGCGTATCCTTAAGACCATCGGTTTTAAGCCAAAGCGTACCATCCGTATTGCTTTGTGGAGTTCAGAAGAGCAAGGTTTGTTCGGCTCACGTGGCTATGTGGCTGCCCACTTTGGCAATCCCGCGACTATGGAATTAAAACCCGAACAGGCCAAATTGGATGCTTACTACAACCTTGATAACGGTACAGGTAAGATTCGCGGTATTTATCTGCAGGGCGACAGCGCTGCCGGCCCCATATTCCAAACCTGGTTAAATCCATTCAAAGACCTTGGCGCGGGCACAGTAACCGTTGGCAACACCGGCGGTACCGATCACCTTTCGTTTGATGCCGTTGGTCTCCCGGGCTTCCAGTTCATCCAGGATAGCATGGACTACGGCACCCGTACCCACCACAGCAACCAGGATACCTACGACCGCCTGAGCGAAGACGATTTGAAACAGGCCGCTACCATTGTAGCATCGTTTGTTTACAATACATCAGAACGTAAAGAGATGATCCCGCGTAAAGAGTTGCCTAAGGCACAGCCTGCAAGGAATTAATTAAACAAAAAGAGCGATGATCACTCATCGCTCTTTTCAAATATCAACATCACCTTACGATGCTATCGTTTGATGTGTTTCTCGTTTAATGCCTAACTCCTTTACGCGGGTGGCAATTGATGCGGCATCGTAACCACACTCGGCCCAAAGTTCGGGTTGGTCTCCGTGTTCAATGAATTCATCCGGGATACCCAAACGTACTACATGCGATTGATAATTGTTATCTGCCATAAACTCTAATACGGCTGATCCCATGCCGCCTTCAAGGCAACCATCCTCAACAGTAACTACGTGCGTGTATTTCTGGAACACCTCATGCAGTAAAGCCTCATCCAACGGTTTTACAAAACGGATATCGTAATGGGCAGGGAAATAGCCTTCGGTATGCAGGTGCTCGGTAGCTTTAACCACTTCGTTACCAATAGCACCGATACTCAGGATAGCTACTTCCTCGCCATCGCAAATTTTGCGGCCTTTGCCCACCGGGATAGCCTTCATCGGGCGTTGCCAGTCAACCATCACCCCGTTGCCACGCGGGTAACGTATCACAAACGGGCCCATGTTATCCTGCTGGGCAGTATACATCAGGTTGCGTAGCTCCTCTTCATTCATCGGGGCAGATACCGTTAGGTTAGGGATGCAACGCATATAGGCCAGATCATAAGCACCATGGTGGGTAGCGCCATCGGCACCGGCGAAACCGGCACGGTCAAGGCACATGATTACGTTCAGCTTTTGGATGGCTACATCATGTATCACCTGGTCATACGCCCTTTGCATAAAGCTGGAGTAGATGTTACAGAATGGCACCAAGCCCTGCGTAGCTAAACCGGCACTAAAAGTAACCGCATGCTGCTCGGCGATACCTACGTCGAACGCACGGTTAGGCATGGCCTTCATCATCAGGTTTAATGAACAGCCCGATGGCATAGCCGGCGTAATCCCCATAATTTTAGGGTTAGCCTCGGCCAGTTCTATAATGGTATGGCCAAACACATCCTGATATTTAGGCGGTTGCGGCTTATCGTATTTAGTCTTTTTTATTTCGCCGGTAATCTTGTCAAACAAGCCCGGGGCATGCCATTTGGTCTGGTCTTTCTCGGCCAGTGCATAGCCTTTACCTTTTGTGGTAATGCAGTGCAGCAATTTAGGGCCGGGGATGTCGCGCAGATCGCGCAGCAATTTCACCAGATGTTTTACATCGTGCCCATCAACAGGGCCAAAGTAGCGGAATTTAAGCGCCTCAAAAAAGTTGCTGCGTTTAAGCAGGGTACCCTTAACGCTTTTTTCTATCTTCTTAGCTATTTTAAAAGCATCCGGACCCATTGATGATATTTTGGAAAGCACGGTGGCTATATCATCACGGAAACGGTTATACGGCTTTGATGTAGTAATATCAGTAAGGTATTCCTTTAATGCGCCCACGTTAGGGTCAATCGACATCTTATTGTCGTTAAGGATCACCAAAAGGTTTGAGTTCTCGATACCGGCGTGGTTCAGGGCCTCAAAGGCTAAACCTGCGGTCATGGCACCATCACCTATGACGGCTACGTGCTGGCGGTCGGTTTCACCTTTGTATTGTGATGCCACAGCCATACCCAACGCGGCAGATATTGAGGTAGACGAGTGCCCTACACCAAAAGTATCAAAAACACTTTCGCTGCGTTTAGGGAAACCGCTGATGCCTTTGTATACGCGGTTAGTATGAAAGTCATCGCGGCGGCCGGTTAATATTTTATGGCCATAAGCCTGGTGGCCTACATCCCACACCAACTGGTCGTAAGGAGTGTTAAGCACATATTGGAGTGCCACTGTAAGTTCAACAGTGCCAAGGCTGGCGGCAAAATGGCCGCCATTTACGGATACTACATCAATAATGTATTGACGCAGTTCGTTACAAACTTGTTCAAGCTGGTCTTCTTTTAGTTGTTTAAGATCAGTGGGAAAGTTTATTTGACTTAAAAGTTCACCGGCGGGTACCTGCATTTAAATTATAGTGACTGTAAATACAACTTGCAAAGTAAGCTAATTTAATTGAAATATATTAGTGATAAATATTGTTTTGATTTTTATAATTAATAATTTTTTACCCCAAATACCTGTATTTTTGACACATGACCGATGATGCGTTTGCGATAAAATTACCACAGTTTGAAGGCCCTTTTGACCTGCTGCTGTTCTTTATCGAGCGTGATGAACTGGACATACACGACATCCCCATTGCCCGCATAACCGACGATTTCCTGAGCTATATTCACCAGATGACGGTGCTTAATATGGAGCTTGCCAGCGAGTTCATTTTTGTGGCAGCCACCCTTATGCGCATCAAAGCCAAGATGCTTTTGCCACGCCACAATACCGGCGAAGAGGAAAACGAAATGGATACCAAAGAGGGGTTGATCCGCAAGCTGATAGAATACAAGAAATTTAAAGTTTTGTGCGATGACCTCCGCCCTTTCGAAGATGAGCGTTTTAAACAGGAAAAACGTGGCAACATCAAAACCGACCTGGAACAGGTTGAAAAAGTTACCGTGCCCGGCGAAGAACTCTCCGAACTGAATCTTTATAAACTGATGATGGTTTATAACCGCATGATGCGCAACTACAACTCGCGCACACAAGAAGTGCATCACACAGTAGTTCAATATCCTTACACTATCGAGAAGCAAAAGGAAGCCATCAAACATCTGCTCAGCATTAACAAAAAAATGGATTTTAAAAATATCGCCGGCAATAGCGAAAACAAGGTGCATTTCATCTACAATTTTTTAGCCGTGCTGGAAATGCTGCAGCAGGAAGCTATTGAGATAACCATAGGCCTGGGCTTTAATAATTTTTGGATAGAACCAAAGGGGGAAGTCAAAAGTTAAAAGTAGAAAGTCAAAAGGAAAATTACGTCATTGCCGCATGCTTGTCTTGTAAAATTGCCACGCTATCGCTCGCAATGACATATATTTTGAATCATAATTAAAAGGGTTAGAAGTATCCCTTTATTGAGACATTTTCATATTAATCCATTATCTGTTCAATCACGGTTCAAGACAAATACGTTAGGGATAGAAGTGGATACCTAAGGCCTGCAGTTGTATGAACGGATAGCCCGGCCGTTAGGCAACGCCCATAAAATCCTATCCGCCGGGTAGAGATTTCAATAACACCCCCAACATTTCATATCTATTGCCTAAATTAGCCGCGTTTTCAAAACACAATAATGAAAAGAGACAAATTAATATTCAAGCTGTTAGAAGAAGAGCAGCAGCGCCAGGAAGAGGGCATTGAGCTTATCGCGTCAGAGAACTTTGTTAGTCGCCAGGTAATGGAAGCTGCAGGTTCTGTAGCTACCAACAAGTATGCCGAAGGTTTACCGGGCAAACGCTATTATGGTGGTTGCGAGGTAGTTGATGAGATCGAGACCATCGCCATTGAGCGTGCAAAGCAACTTTTTAATGCCGAATGGGCTAACGTGCAACCGCACTCTGGGGCACAGGCTAATGCAGCTGTTTTGCTGGCGGTACTTAACCCGGGCGATAAAATATTAGGATTTGATCTTTCTCATGGTGGCCACTTAACACATGGCTCGCCGGTGAACTTTTCAGGTAAATTATATGAGCCGCACTTTTATGGTGTTGTAAAAGAAACCGGACTTATTGATTATGCACAATTAGAGCGCGTTGCGCTTGAACAAAAACCAAAACTGATCATCTGTGGAGCCTCGGCTTACTCGCGCGATTGGGATTATGCTTTCATCCGCGCTGTTGCTGATAAGATTGGCGCTTTGGTATTGGCAGATATTTCGCACCCGGCGGGTTTAATTGCCCGCGGTTTATTAACCGATCCACTTCCGCATTGCCATATTGTTACTACAACTACCCACAAAACCCTTCGCGGCCCGCGTGGTGGTTTAATTATGATGGGTAAAGATTTTGAGAACCCATGGGGCTTAAAAACACCAAAAGGCGAAGTTAAAATGATGTCGGCTTTGTTAGATATGGCTGTTTTTCCTGGCACACAAGGTGGCCCTTTAGAGCATATCATTGCTGCTAAGGCGATTGCCTTTGGAGAGGCTTTGTCTGATAGCTACATGAAATACATTACCCAGGTAAAACTGAATGGTGCAGCTATGGCAAAAGCATTGGTTGACCGTGGTTATGAGATCATCTCTGGCGGTACGGATAATCACCTGATGCTTATCGACCTGCGCAACAAAAACATCACCGGTAAAGCTGCTGAAAAAGCATTGGTAAGTGCCGATATTACTGCCAACAAAAACATGGTGCCTTTTGATGATAAATCGCCATTCGTAACCTCTGGGATCCGTTTGGGTACGGCTGCAATTACCACTCGCGGACTCAAAGAAAAACACATGGAAACGATTGTTGAACTGATTGATGCTGTGATTGTTGACCCTGAAAATGAAACCTCTATCAAAAAAATCCGTAAGAGAGTTCATAAATTAATGGAAGATTTTCCGTTATATAGGGAAGAATAAAGTAGAGAATGAATAAAGAGGGTTTAAAATATCCAACAGAACTTGAAGAGCGACGCATCGCCGCTTTAAATTCTTACGATGTTTTAGATACTCTTCCCGAAAAAGAATTTGACGCCATTACACGCCTGGCATCCTATATATGCCAGGCGCCCGTGGCCCTCATCACCCTCCTGAATGAGGATAAACAATGGTTCAAATCCAAATTTGGAATTGAGATAGACGGAACCGATCGCGCCCATTCATTTTGTAACTACACCATTTTAGGCGACGATATTTTTGAAGTGCCCGATACCCTCGAGGACGAGGTTCTGAAAACAAATCCTTTTGTTGATACCGATGGCGGCGTCCGCTTTTATGCCGGAGCACCACTGGTAGATCCTGACGGTTATCGCCTGGGCTCGCTTTGTGTGGTTGATACCGTTCCGCGCAAACTTACCGCCGAGCAACGTGATGCATTGCGCACACTGGCCAGCGAGGTGATGTCGCATCTTTTATTACGCAAACAGAAGAAAGAACTGGAGCAAAGCCTGGAAATGCATAAGCAATATTCCACTTTGTTTAACAGCTCGGCAGATATTCATTTTATTGCCGGTGAAGGTTCGGAGATAGAATACATTAATAGCTCCGTTACCGATATTTTAGGTTACACAACACAACAGGCCATCGGCAAATCGCTTTGGGAGTTTGTGGTTGGCCGCAACCGCGAAAAATATGTGCCACTGATTGAAGAGGCCCTGCGTACGCAAAGACCTTTTGAACTGGAAACTCAAACCGTAGCCCTTAACGGTGATGTTAAACACATTAGCTGGAGTGCCATAAACCGTGGCGGCAAATGGTATGCAAGCGGCAGGGATACTACTTTTCAACAGAAACTAATAGAGGATACCCGCCAGCTTTCGCTGGTTGCAAGCAAGATCAAGAACGGTGTAGTAATCAGCAATGCCAATGATGAAGTGATGTGGACGAACGAAGCGTTTGAAAACATTACCGGCTATACTTTAAAAGATGTTGAAGGCAAATTTCTTGGTGCCGTTATTCAAGGTAAACCCATAGATGCCGATACCGAACGCCAGTTAACCGAGGCCCGTCGCAAAAATGTATCCTACGAAGTTGAGCTATCAATGGTAAGCAAATACGGCATGCCTTTGTGGATATTGGTGAACAACTCGCCTGTTTATGCCGAGGATGGTTCGATAGAAAAATACATCCGTATTGTAATTGATATAACCAAACGCAAGCAGGCCGAACAAAATGTAGAGATCCTGTCATTTGCTGCCCGTAAGTCTCCAAGCGGTATTTTTATTCGTGATGCGGCCGGTCGCATCATGTGGATGAACGAGGCACTTGAAAATATTATCGGCTACAAGTTAGCCGAACTTAAAGACCAAACAGTTGGCACTTTGTTGATCGGCGAGGATACTAACCTTGAGGTATTCCACAAAGCAGTTGAAGCGGTTAAGGCCAACCAATCATACGAGATAGAGATAAAAATATACCGCAAAGATGGCTCTACAGCCTGGGTATATATTTCAAACAGCCCGTTGTTTAACGAAGACGGAAATGTTGAGCGCCAGATAGGCGTGATGGTTGATATAACCGAACGTAAAAAAATCGACGAGCAATTAAAAATGCTTTCCCTGGTGGCCAGCAAAACCAACAGTGGGGTGATCATCAACAATGCCGACGGCCATGTGGAATGGGTAAACAGCGCGTTTGAGAAAATTACCGGCTACAGCCTTGCCGATGTTAGAGGTAAACACCTTGGCGACTCGTTGAAAGGCGAATTGACAGATATAGCAATCATCGAAAAAGTACGCGAACTATCAGCGCAAAAGCAATCTTTCGAGGTAGACCTTTTGATTTACCGCAAGGATGGCGAGCAGCTTTGGATCTCGGTCATCAACTCCGTTATTATGGACGATGACGGCAAAGTAGAACGGTATATCGAAACCATTATTGATATTACGGCCAAAAAGAAAGCCGAGCTTGAACTGATAGCTGCCAAAGAAGAAGCACTGCAGTTGAGCCGCGCCAAAGATATGTTTATGGGGGTGATGAGCCACGAGATTCGCACACCATTAAACGCGGTGATTGGCATGTCGCACCTGCTGATGGAAGATAATCCGCACGAATCGCAGAAAGAAAACCTTGAAGTATTAAAGTTCTCTGCCGAGAACCTGATGACCCTGATAAACGATGTGCTGGATTTCACCAAGATAGAAACCGGCAATATTGAGCTTGAAAGAGCAAAAGTAGATTTGCGCGAGATGGTGCAAAGCATCGTAGGGTCTATGCGTTACAAAGCCCAGGAAAAAGGCATATCGCTTACCTGCACTATTGAAGATGCTGTTCCTGAAAAAATAATCGGCGACAGGGCGCGCCTTGTTCAGATCTTACTGAACCTGGTAAGTAACTCTGTTAAGTTTACCAGTGAGGGTGGCGTTAGTATAGATTTAAAAGTTATCGAACAAAGTGAAGATACTGTCCGTATAAGGTTTGGTGTGGCAGATACCGGTATAGGTATAGCTAAGGACAAACAGGGCACCATATTCGAATCCTTTAAACAGGCCGAAATGGATACCACCCGCAAATATGGCGGTACGGGGTTAGGGCTGGCGATAAGCAAACGTTTGATAGAGCTGCATGACTCACGCATCAATGTTGATAGTGTGGTTGGCGAAGGCTCAACCTTTTGGTTCACATTACCTTTAACAAGGTGGTTGAGCAGAAGGCAAATAATATAAACAAGGTGGATACAAATTTGAATATAAATGTTTTGGTAGTTGACGATAACCAGATTAACCGGTTGCTGATCAATAAAGTACTAAAAAAATGGGGCGCCAATGCTGATTTTGCCGAGAACGGGCAAGAGGCTATCGATAAATTGGAAGAACATAAGAACTTCGATGTGGTATTGATGGACATCCACATGCCGATAATGGGTGGCCTTGAGGCAACCGGCGTTATCCGTGCAAAAACTGATACTTATTTCCACAATTTGCCGATAATAGCGCTTACGGCCTCAATGCTGAGCAACCAAATGGGCCAAATTGAAACCGCCGGTATGAATGATTATATCCTGAAACCGTTTGACCCTGCTACCTTGCACGAAAAGCTAAGCAGGTACCAGAAACAGTAAACATCTGATTCTTGAGAGAAAAATGCGCAGATCTGAATAACGATAGCAAGGCAAAGCAATCTCTTAAAGTATAATTATATTTTATAACTCACTTCAGGAGATTGCTTCGTTCCTCGCAAAGACGGGATTGGATGTTTCAACTATTCTTCTTCTTCTCCATCCCCAACTTTAGCAATCGCGCCGGACTTGCTTAATGACTTTGCACTTTCTGCCAAGCGAATAAACTCAGCGCGGTAACCTTCGTTATCTGTTCCCTTACCCTCACGGGCAGTGGCGATAGCATGGTCAAAGCTGGCTTTTTGTTTGAATTTAGAGTTGTGCAGCAGCATGCCTACCTCGGCAACAGCCGATGCGAATTTAAAATCGGTTGAGGTTTGTTTAAACTCTACCGGTTTATCATACACCACTGCCTGGCTCAGTTTACTGGCTGATGATGCTGGTTCTTTATACCTGAATTTAATGGTCATCATTTCTGCTGAGGGGTTTAGATCGGCCTTAACCGTATTTGTTTTCTGATATTTCAACGGGTCAACACTGGCCGCGAAGCTATCTTTTACACCCACCGGGATGATCTCGTAAAAAGCCGTAACCGTGTGGCCGCTGCCCATATCACCGGCGTCTTTTTTATCATCGTTAAAATCTTCTTTATCCAACACACGGTTTTCATAACCTAACAAGCGGTATGCCTGTACTTTACCGGGATTAAACTCAACTTGTAGTTTTACATCCTTAGCAACCGTAAATAGAGTGCCGCCAAATTCGCTTACCAGGGTTTTATGTGCTTCGGTCGCATTATCTATATAAGCGTAGTTACCATTGCCTTTGTCAGCAAGGGTTTCCATTTTACTGTCTTTGTAATTGCCCATCCCAAAGCCGAGAACTGATAATGAGATGCCGCTCTCGCGCTCCTTCTCAATCAGTTTTTCCATATCCTCATCGCTTGATGCCCCCACGTTAAAGTCGCCATCGGTAGCCAGGATAATGCGGTTATTACCTTTCTTCATCAGGTTTTCGGCAGCAATTTTATAAGCGAGTTTTATGCCAGCACCGCCCGCTGTTGAGCCGCCTGCCTGCAGGTTATCTATCGCATTTTTGATGGTTTCTTTCTTATCCCCACCGGTTGATGGCAACACCACTCCCGCAGCACCAGCATAAACCACCATAGCCACTTTATCCTGTGGGCGCAATTGGTCAACCAGCATTTTAAGAGATGACTGCACCAATGGCAGTTTATTCGCATCACTCATGGAGCCTGATACATCAATAAGAAATACCAGGTTTGATGGCGGCAGATTATCGGTTGCGATAGTTTTGGCTTTTAGGCCGATGCGCAACAACCGATGTTTGGGGTTCCATGGCGCTGACGAAAGTTCGGTATGGATAGCAACGGGTTCGTTATCTTTTGGCCCTGCAAGGTCGTATTTAAAATAGTTGATCATTTCCTCAACGCGTACGGCATCTTCGGGCGGCATTTGTCCGCTATTGATGAAACGGCGAATGTTACTATACGATGCTGCATCCACATCAACTGAAAACGTTGAAAGTGGTTCGTTTACCGAGTTGGTGAATTTATTTTCGGCGATGCCTTTGTAGCTTTCGTTATCGGCGATGGGTGCAGGAGCATTGTATCCGAAATATTTATCAGTTGTTTGTAATCCGGCAACCCTCCCGTTTAAGCTTACAACACTTGCGCTAACATTATTATACTGCTTCGGCGAAGAATAACCCATAACCACCTCTTCATTTAAGCTTTTAGACGACGCCTCCATTTTTACTTTGATGACGCAACTGCTGCCAATGGCAACTTTTTGGGTTTCATATCCAATAAAAGCGAATGTTAGCGACTTAGCGTTGTCGGGTACGTTTAATTTATATTTACCGTTCCCGTCGGTTTGGGTACCTATCTTGGTTCCATATACACTTACAGAAACTCCGGGCAAGGCTGTTCCGTCATCCGCAGAAATTACTATGCCCGAAATAATACGGGTGGCGGTGGCGGTTTTAAACCCTACAAGCGCCACAAAAAGGGTTAGGATGATCATTAACTTTTTCATAATTCCATTGGTTTTTTATTACAGGATGCACCCGTAAATCGATTTCCATAAGCCGTTAAAAAAAATTATTTTGCATCACCTGTCTTAATGAAGTTTTTTAACCGGCCCAACAAACCAGAATATACCGACGACGAGCAGCTGCTTAAAAGCTATCGGGATACCCGCGACCTTAAGTTGCTGGGTAAACTGTATGAGCGTTATATGCCTCTGGTTTATGGGGTGGTGCTTAAATACTTAAAAGATGAGGATGCATCGCAAGATGCCGTGATGGCAATATTTGAAGAATTGGCTCAAAAGGTGCATCAGCACGAGGTAAAACAGTTCAGGAGCTGGTTGTACGTGCTTAGTCGCAACCATTGTTTAATGCAATTGCGCGCGGGCAAAAAAATGGAGACTGTTGGTATAGATGACTTTATGGAATTTACACCAATTTTGCATCCTGATACTGAAGACCGGGAACAAGCTATGCAGGCACTTGAACGTTGCCTGGAAAAACTAACGCCCGCGCAACAGCAAAGCGTTAAGTTATTTTACCTGGACGAAAAGTGTTATAAAGAGGTTGCCGACGAGACCGGCTTTAGCATGAACGAAGTAAAAAGTTATATACAGAACGGTAAACGCAATTTGAAGATCTGTTTAGAGAAAAATAGTGAAAGATAAAAGGGCCGATATATCGCAGATACAGGCTTACCTGAAAGGAGAGCTGGATAGCAAAGCCATGCACCAACTGGAGCGTGAGGCACAGGCCGACCCTTTCCTGGCTGATGCAATGGACGGCTATGCAAATACGGCCGGTCAGCAGGATAATCTTGCCGCCTTGCAAAAACGCCTGCAGCAACGGGTAGAACCAAAAGTTCGCCGCGTGTTGCCGTGGACTACCATTGCCATTGCCGCCTCTGTTGTTGGTTTTGTTATTGTGGCCGGCTTATTCTTTATGCGTAACGATAGTAACAGGCTGTCGAGACAAGTTGCGATAAATGAACCTGCTAAAGCTGCGCCTTTAACTATAGCACCTGCACCGTTAGCAGATTCTGCCTCAGCGGAAACAGAAAAAGAGACATTTGCTACGCCGCGGATGAAAAAATCAAAGGGCTATACCTACAACACGCCATCTGTAAGTAAACCTTCGCACTCATCGGACTTAGGATACAATAACGAAGAAACGCGCCCTGCGTTGGCAGAAGCTGACAAATCAGAATATAACAACCCGAGCCCGGCAGTTAGCGACGATTTCAAATCAAATTACATGGCCAACAAACGCCAGGATACCATATTGGGCGGCGAACATATTGCCATAAACAAAAACCCATCGGCGGTTACAATAATAAATAGCAAAGCTGTTGGTGCAACTTATAAAGAAAGAGATAGGCAATCGGCCAGTTCAACAGCGGCACTTATGGCAGCCAATTTACCTACGGGTTTAACAGGGAAAGTGTTAGATAATTCGGGCTTGCCTTTACCGGGTGCTTCTGTTAAGATTGTTGGCAAGCCAGCCGGCACAGTTACTGATGCCAACGGCCGGTTCACGCTGCGCGAAGTTAAACCTGATGACCAGATAGCTTATGACTACTTAGGTTACGACAAAAAAGTGTTACCCGCCAAAATCGGTGACAGCGTAAAGGTAATGCTCAATGAATCTAATGCTTCGTTAGCCGAAGTGGTGGTTACACAAGTTGCCAAACGGAATGGCTCAAAAGCAGCTCCAATAATTGGCTGGAGCGCCTATAATGATTATCTGAAGAGGGAAGCAGTTACAGAAGAGGGCGAAAAAACAGGCCCGGTGGAGTTAACCTTCACGGTTGAGGCAAACGGGAATATCAGCGATATCAAAATAACCAAAGCCTCAAGCGCAGGTACCGATAAAAAAGCAATAGCGCTTATTCAAAATGGGCCGCGCTGGTTTGGCAATCTTAATAGGAAACCGGAAGTAGTGAGGGTAACCGTAAAATTCGCGCATGAAGATTAACGGCAATCTAAAAAATGTCATTTCGAACGATAGTGAGAAATCTTGTTACTCTGTAAGTTTTAATTTTTTTAAATAACAAGATTTCTCCTCGCTGTCGCTCGCTCGAAATGACATAAGGGTGTTGATACGCTATCTATGCATCCACCGTATGCTTCTCGCCTATTTGCTGGCGCCACATGGCGTAGTAAAGACCCTTCTGGTCTAACAGATCGTGGTGTTTGCCTGCTTCTATAATGTTGCCTTTTTCTAAAACGTAGATGCAATCAGCATGCATAATGGTTGAGAGACGGTGTGCTATCAGGATAGTAATATGGTCATTCAACACAGAGACATCGCGGATGGTATCGGTTATCTCTTCTTCGGTTATCGAATCCAGCGATGAAGTTGCTTCGTCAAATACCAGGATATCCGGCCTGCGCAGCAAGGCGCGGGCGATAGATAAGCGTTGCTTTTCGCCACCTGATACTTTTACGCCGCCTTCGCCAATTACGGTATCCAAGCCTTTATCGGCTCGGGCCATCAGCGTTTGGCAGGCTGCACGTTGCAATACGATCAAGCACTCCTCATCAGAGGCATCAGGACGCACAAACAATAAGTTCTCTCGAATGGTACCCGAGAATAGCTGCGTATCCTGCGTTACAAAACCAATTTTTTCGCGTAATTGGTCAAGGTCTATCTCTTTGCTCGGGGTGTCATTGTAAAGCACATCACCTTCGCCGGGTTGATACAGCCCCACCAGCAACTTCACCAGTGTGGTTTTACCTGAACCCGACGGCCCAACAAAGGCGATGGTTTCGCCGGTGTTTACCTTAAAGCTAATATGAGTAAGTGCCTTACGGTTAGCTGTAAGATGTTGAAAGCTTACATCATCGAAAGTAAGCTTGTGTACTTTCTCCAACAACACCGGTTTTTCTGGCTTTTTATCAATAGGTGTGCTCAATATCTTTTTAAAATTACCTAATGATACCTCAGCTTCGCGCCAGCTCAGGATAACGTTACCCAATTCCTGCAATGGGTTAAACAAGAAGAACGAGTAGAAAAGGAAAGTAAAATACTGACCGGCTGAGATATTACCTTTAAAAATCAGCATCAATAAAACCACCACCATGGCGCTTCGCACCAGGTTAACTGTAGTACCCTGCACAAAGCTCATGCTGCGCACATACTTTACTTTCTTTAACTCAAGATCTAATATCTTGTAAGTAGTTGTATTCAGGCGTGCAATTTCCTGCTTGGCTAATCCCAAACTTTTGATGAGTTCGATATTCCTTAATGATTCTGTAGTTGAACCCGCTAAGGCGGTAGTTTCGGCAACGATGTTTTTCTGGATGCGTTTGATCCGGCGGCTCATGGCCATGCTCACAAACGAGATAATAGGAATTGCGGCGAAGTAAACCAGTAATACCTGGTAGCTGATAGATACCGAATACACCATTACAAACACCATCCCGATAATGGATACGAAAAGAATGCTGATGAATTGGGTGATAAATTTCTCGCAATCCAAACGTACTTTTTGCAAAATGCCCAAAGTTTCGCCGCTACGCTGGTCTTCAAATACCTGATAGGGCAGTTCCAGCGAATGTTTCAGGCCATCGGCATACATTTCGGCACCAACTTTCTGGGTGATGATATTGGTAAAATAATCCTGGAAGTTTTTAGCTATACGCGATACCATGGCCACGCCGATGGCCAAACCTACGTACATCAGCACACGGTTAAGATATTCGCTCTCCTGCAAATTTCCATGTTTCTCGATAACATTATCGACAATATGACCGGTTATATATGGATCGAGCAGCGAGAACCCAATGTTCATTGCTGCTAAAAACAACGCCAGGACAACTATCCAGCGATGTTTTTTTAGGTAACTGATAAGTATATTCATTTTTCTCGAGAGCAAAAATAAATAAAGGGATTGGCCTGCGTAGCCCATCCCCTTTAATATGACAATGCGGTTATTTGTTGATGCTCAATACCTACCGTTTTGTTAATCAGCCGTTGTTGGTGTTGTCACCAACAACGGCAAGCCCTGCACTGACGATCACAATTCCAACTCCATCTGAATATTACAACGCTCATACGGTGATGGTACCCCCGTTATTTTCTTAAAACCCAGTTTATGGTACAGGCTAATAGCGGGTTTAAGAATGGTATTACTTTCGAGGTAAAGCTTTTTGGCACCCAGGCTGTTTGCTTTGGCGATACAGGCTTGCCCTAACAGGTAGCCTATACCCATTCCTTTCGTTTTTGGGGATACAGCCATTTTAGCCAGCTCAAACATATCGTTATCCATTTTGATGAGCGCACATGCACCTACCGGTTCATTTTTGTAAAGCGCAATCAATATATGGCCACCTTTATCGAGTATGTACTCCTGCGGATGATCTAAGGCTTTATAATCCGACTCTTCCATCTTGAACCACGTTTGGATCCACTCTGTATTCAATTCTCTGAAGGCTTGCTGGTACTCAGGAGTGTAATCTACTATCTGCACATCGGCGCTTTCGCGCTTTTTGCGTTCGTCTTTTACTCGGTTAAGCAAGCTCTTTTGCTCCAACAGAAACTCCCATTCTTCGATGGCTTTCCAGATGTTATACTGGCTCTCGGCCATGGCACTTTCTACCGCCGCATTTACGTCAGCATATTGCGACTGGATTTTTTTGTTGATCTCAATACCCTTATCGGTTAAGGCTATATAGTTCTTACGAGCGTCTCCTGTTCCTTTAACCTCTTCAGCTACCCCGCCTTTTATCATTTCCTTAGCGATAGTACTCACCGATGGATGCGAATGCCCAATCTCCTGCGCTATCTGCATAATAGATTTGTTCTCTCCCTCTGCCAGTGAATAAAATACCGGAAACCATTTCGGGTTCATTTCTATGTTATAAAGGCTGTAAACTTCACTTGCTTGGTCGCTTAGCTTTTCGCTTAATCTTCGTAAACGGCTTCCCAAAGCCATTTTGCCTACTTTGTTATAAAATTCCATAATATTAATTACGTAATCAATTACGCAATTGTAAATAGATTTGATGAAACGTCCAAATTATAGTGGAATTAGCGAAAAATCCTGCGTCATTATGAGGTACGAAGCAATCTCCGAACCATAGAGGGCCGACCTGCCTATGTAAAGACTGCTTCGTACCTCGCAATAACGCGCTGGGAAAGAGTCCCGCTCTTCGCCTTTTATTGATTTGTCATAGTGAACTTGTCGAACCACCTTTCGCTTTAAAGTCTTCGACAGGCTCAGACTGACATGCCTGAGTTGCGCTCAATAAAAAAGGGATAAACTATGCAGCTCATCCCTTCTTTTTATAATAACCGTTTAGATTAAACAGTCATGATATCTTTTTCTTTAGCTTCTGTTAGCTGATCAACTTTAACGATGTAAGCATCGGTCAATTTCTGAACTTCAGCCTCGCCGACTTTGATCTCGTCTTCGGACACGCCATCAGCTTTTGATTTTTTGATCTTCTCGTTAGCATCTTTACGGATGTTGCGGATAGCAATTTTACCGTTCTCGGCCTCGCCTTTAGCTTTTTTAACCAGGTCGCGGCGGCGCTCTTCTGTCAACGGTGGTACGTTGATGCGAATGATCACACCATCGTTTTGCGGGTTAACACCCAGGTTAGCTTCTTTGATAGCTTTCTCGATAGCTGGCAAAAGTGATTTTTCCCATGGCTGTACAACTATGGTACGTGCATCTGGTGTGTTTACGCTACCTACCTGGCTAAGCGGTGTTGCCGAACCATAGTAATCAACTACAACATCATCCAGCATTGCAGAGCTGGCTTTACCTGCACGTATCTTGTTTAATTCGCTATCAGCATGGGCAATAGCTTTTTCCATCAAAGCTTTTGCATCATTTATTTGTTTCTTAACGAGTTCGCTCATCGTATTTCTTTAGATTTTTGACAAAAATAACAAAAACTATTAAAGCGGCTAACGCAACCACCCTTTGTTTGCTTCAACAAACCCGAAAGGCTCTAATTTAATTACCGCAAAAATTGGTGCATAAAAAATCACGCCATCGTTAAATAGCGTGCAAATAAATAGGGCATCAGCGTAAAACCCGATGCCCTATATTACAATATTATGACCAGCGATCGTCGCTTCTGCCGTTATCTTTTGAATAGCCACCGCCGCCTCTGCGCTCGCCACCACCGTAACCACCACCACGGTTACCACCGCCGTTGTAGCCACCGCCGCCACGATTACCGCCGCCGCCGTAACCACCACCGCGGTTACCGCCACCAAAACCGCCGCCACCAGCAGGTTTTTTGTTCTCTGCTTGCGAAACTGCGATAGAACGACCAGCAACTTGTGATCCGTTTAAGCCGGCGATTGCTTTCTGAGCTGCTTCATCGTCTGACATTTCAACAAATCCAAAGCCTTTGCTTCTTCCAGACTCTCTGTCAATAATAATTTTTGCGGTGGTTACTTCACCATAAGCTTCAAAAAGCTCTTGTAAATCTGCTTCCTGTAAAGAGTACGGAAGGCTTCCAACGAATATGTTCAT
>JAESTD010000244.1 GCA_016763755.1 Mucilaginibacter sp. | reverse complement strand
GGGCGTAATCACCGATGGCAAGCTGGTTGCTATGGCAGGCCATCGTATGCAACCGCTGCCTTATGTAGAGATAAGTGCGGTATGTACCCATCCTGAGCATACAGGCAAGGGTTATGCAGCCAGGCTTTTAAAAGAGCAGATCAAAAGAATAACCACCGCAGGTAAAATCCCGTTCCTGCATGTGTTGCAAGAGAATGCCGGTGCCGTTAGTGTTTACGAACGTATAGGTTTTAAAACACGCGTACATATGCTTGGGTATGTGCTGAGCAAATAAAAAAGGCCGGGGTAATCCCGACCTCTATTTTTATGTTATTTCCTGAATACAGTTAAACAAACCCCTGCTATTAATCCTGTAGCTAAGCCCGCGGCAATGTATTTTCGGTGCGCCTTTGGTTTTCCGGCAATACCGAAACCGCCGTATGGTGCCATGCTATACTTTACAGTATTAAACAAGTTACCG
Source organism: Mucilaginibacter sp. (assembly GCA_016763755.1). Lineage (GTDB taxonomy): Bacteria > Bacteroidota > Bacteroidia > Sphingobacteriales > Sphingobacteriaceae > Mucilaginibacter. Next base: position 7,079 of record JAESTD010000244.1, on the reverse strand, counting down.
CTGGTTGATTGTATTGGAGCTGCCGCTTTAAAATACCTGCGCATCACGGCACCTGTTATTTTAGTGGTCAAGCTGGGAAACAAAGCATGCGACATCCTGAGCAATAACGATGCACTCCCAACATAAGTGCTGTTCTGCGGATCATTGGCAACGTTAACCATAGCTTCGGCCAGGCGTTTTGGGTCGTATACCGGTGGAGCTGGCTTTAATTGTTTACCAGTGTAATTGCCTGCATGTTGTATGCCCGGCGTATCTAAAAATGCCGGATACAAATCGCAAACGTGTATTTGGGGCCATTTGCTTAATTCGCCTCTTAGTGCCTCTGAAAATCCGGTTAAACCAAATTTACTTGCAGAGTAGCCAACGCCATACGGCACAGGCAAGTATCCACCTACGGAAATGTTGTTGATCAACACGCCATGCTCCTGTGCCTTAAAAAAAGGCATTACGGCATGTGCACCGTTCATGTAGCCAAGCAGGTTAGTTTTTATTACCTGCTCATGCACTTCCATAGGGGTGGTTTCAAAATCGCCGGCGGCTAAAACACCCGCATTGTTTATCCAAATATCCAGTCCGTTGTACCAGTCATTTGCGGCATTGGCCAATTTTATAACTGCTTTCGGGTCGGTAACATCTGTTTCTACGGTAAGTACGTTTGCACCAAATAGGCGGCATTCGCCGGCTACTTCATCAAGTGCATCTAAATTGCGCGAGGCCAATACCAAATTGGGCTGATATTGCGCAAATTCAACTGCAGCAGCACGACCGGCACCACTTGATGCGCCGGTTATAACGATGGTTTTCCCTTTTAATCTGATCTCTTTCATCCTCAAGGTTATTTATTAAACAACCCCTGATAGGCGGAAGTGTTTGTACAGATCTATATTAGGGAATACGCAGTAGGCTTTATCATAGTTGATGTGATCTTTGAAACCAGCAAAGCATCAGCATATTCGGGTGGTGAACTTATCTTTTTCCATTCGGGATCTCCGCCAAATGCTTTCCAGCGCGCAGCCTTCTCGTCCATGTTTTTAAAGGTTACCATGTAAGTAAGGTTTGGCCGGTTATCGCCTACAACGGTTTCTCCGAAGAAAACAGGTTTAAAGCCAAGGCGTTTAAAAATATCTATCTCGCCCTTATCGTTAAACATTTCTACCTTTTTTTTGCCTGCAGCTTCGCTGGCACTTTTATACTGGCGAAGTTCAAATATACGTTCATCGCGGGCAGGTAATTCTTTTACCGGTGTATGCTTAAAGGCTTTTAGTATCGATGTATCAAGCTTATCAAAAGCAGGATCACTGGCCGGTGCGTTTAAATAAGCTTCGCCTTTTGTCCAGTAGTCCTTATCGTTTTCCAGTTGGCCAAAAAGATGATCTATCTGTGCAAAGTTACTGTAAGGTAAAATCACGAACAGTTTGGTTTGCCCGGCGGGGTTCAACTCAGTAAACACACCTACAGGTTGATTGGTTAATTTTTTTATGGTAGGGATAAAAACATCACGGTAAAAATCTTCGGTTAGTTTTTGCTGGCGCTCATCTTTAAAAGTATAAACACGTAACTCATAATATTCTACAGCAACTGTTTTGGCTTCAGTCATAGCTAAAGATGGTGTTACGGCAGCAACAGCTCCGCCTATAATGGATTGCTTAACAAACGAACGTCTTTTCATTTACCGGTATTTTAAAGTGCTTTTAAATATACAAATGTTTATTCATCTTCCTCATCCTGCGTATCATCATCCTCTTCTTCGGGTACGTAATTGGTAATGGCCTGGCCAATAGCATCAACCTCGGGAATATCACCAAACATCGGGGTTTCAGTTTCGGGGTTCAGCATTATCCAAACGTTGTCGGTATCTTTTTCAATTTTGCCAAACTCTTGTCCGGCTTTAAATATGGTGTAAATATTATCTTCTTCAGGAAAAACGGAGTACACAACCCCGCTAACCAATATGTCAAATGGTTCTTGCATGGTTTAATTATTTAGGTGCGAATTTACCATTTTAAGTTAATCGCAATTAACCTGTAAATAAAGTTCGCTTTTATGATGTGTTTTTAACCACATACTTGTTTACCTTTGCGCCGCAAATTGCTTCGGCACCCTAAAATATTTGGCCGACTTTTAGCAATACATTTTTATATGAAAAGAGTTGTTATTACAGGCCTTGGTGTAGTATCGCCGGCCGGAAACGATATAAAAAGTTTTTGGGATAACATTGTTAATGGCCGTAGTAATGCCGCTGCCATAACCCGTTTTAATGCCGAGCATTTTAAAACCCATTTTGCCTGCGAGCTTAAAGGTTTTAATCCAGCTGAAATGCTTGATCGTAATGAGATAAAACGAAGTGACCTTTATACCCAATATGCATTAGCCGCAGCTAAAGAAGCCGTTGAAGATTCGGGTTTTGATACTAACACCGTTGACCCTTTCGATATTGGGGTGATAATGGGGTCTGCCCAGGGTGGTTTTGAAACCTTTGAGCAACAGATGAAAGAATATGCTGCCACAGATCATACGCCGCACTTTAACCCATTCTTTATCCCTAAAACGCTGGTGAACATGGCATCCGGCCTTATTTCTATTAAATATGGCTTTATGGGCGTAAATTTTTCGGCCGTTTCGGCTTGTGCCTCTGCCAATACAGCTATAATGGATGCCATGAATTACATCCGCTGGGGTAAGGCAAAGATCATTATAACTGGTGGTGCTGATGCGCCTATCAGTGAAGGCTCTATTGGCGGATATAATGCTTTGAAAGCGCTATCAACCCGTAACGATTCGCCTGAGACTGCTTCCCGTCCGTTTGATGTGGAGCGGGATGGATTTGTAATGGGAGAGGGCGCAGGTGTATTGGTTTTAGAAGAGTATGAGCATGCCAAAGCCCGCGGCGCTAAAATTTATGCTGAAGTTGCAGGTGCAGCAATGACATCAGATGCTTACCACATCACGGCAACACATCCCGAGGGTAAAGGTGCTATCCGTGGTATGAAACTGGCGCTTGAAGATGGTGGTCTTAATGCTGATGATGTAAATTATGTTAATGCGCACGCCACATCTACGCCGGTAGGTGATTTGAGCGAGGCAAGAGCTATTCACGCAGTTTTTGGGAATAATAAAAACTTCGCGGTAAGTGCAACCAAATCAATGACAGGACACTTGTTAGGTGCAGCTGGCGCAATTGAGTCTATTATTGCTGTTAAAGCCATTCAGGAAAATATAGTGCCACCAACCATCAACACCCATACAATTGATCCTGAAGTACCCGGAGACCTGCATATCGTCACCAAAGCTGCTATCGACAAAAAAATAAACGTTGCGCTAAGCAATACCTTTGGGTTTGGCGGGCATAACGGCATAGCGGTGTTTAAAAAAGTGTAAGAGCGTATATTCGCCTATGCAGCATCAGCTTTTATTGGATAGCATTGCAAAATACGGTACGCTTTCTGCCGACGAGCAGCAGGAGATCATATCTCATTTTCATTATAAAAAAATAAAGAAAAAGCAGTTTTTATTAGAGACCGGCGACGTGAGTAACCGGTCTATCTTTGTGATCTCGGGCTGTCTTCGCAGCTACGCAGTTGACAAGAACGGTACCGAACATGTGTTACAATTTGCACCTTCGGGCTGGTGGATCACGGATATGCGCAGCTACCTCACCGGTGAGCCTGCCCGCCTCAGCATAGATGCAATAGAAGAAACGGAAGTTCTCTACATAAGTAAATTGGACTTTGAAGAGCTGAATGCCAGTATCCCCAAGTTTGAGCATTTTAACCGTGTGCTAACTCAGAAAGCTTTAGCAACTTACCAGCATAGGCAGATCGATAATACCATTTTGTCTGCCATGGAGCGATATGCTAACTTTTGTGAACTTTATCCATCACTTATTCGTTCGCTACCTCAAAAACAAGTGGCGTCATATATTGGTGTAGCACCCGAGTTTCTGAGCAAGATGTTGAATACTACTTTAGTTAAATAGCGTGGAGTAGGTACGCAACCTTTTCGTGAACTATTTCAATCGCATCAACTTTTTCTCTTAATCTACATTAATAGGTGACACAAATTTTGCTGTTACCTTTGTTACATCAAGCAGAAAAGCATCATCATGAAAAAGAAGATTCAGCATATTTTAAAAGGTCGCGAAAAACAGATCACTAAAGAGGAGACTGTTCTGCAACCATTGCCGCATATCGATTTCAGGTTTGCAAACCCCATAATCGTACTGCATCACTTGCAGCCTAAAGAAATTGCTGCGTGTGGCAAACTGCGTATCCACCCGCATCCGCATCGTGGATTTGCACCTGTAACTTTTCAACTGCAGGGGGAAGGTTATCATAAAGACAGCGCAGGCCACAATGGTATCATCAAAGCGGGTGATGTACAGTGGATGTTTGCCGGTAAAGGTGTACTGCACAGCGAAGGCCCGACTGAAGAGATGTTAAAAAATGGCGGAACTCAGGAACTTATTCAACTTTGGATAAATGTACCTAAAGCGCGTAAATGGGATGAACCATTTTACCAATCGGCTTCAAAAGAGCAGCAGCCACAGGTTTTGCAGCAGGATGGCGTTAACCTTCGCTTGGCAAGTGGTGAGTTTGATGGTAAGATTGGTCCGCTGAAAAGTTTTACGCCTTTGGTTTCTATTTCCGGACAGGTTGAAAAAGGTAAACAGGTTCTGTTTACTGCTGCTGCAGGATACTGGACGTTGCTTTATATTGCCAAGGGCAGCATCACAGTAAATCAGGAAAACATTGACGAGCATAACCTCATCATATTTGAAAAAGATAGTGAAGAAATAATAATAACTGCCAACGAAGATACTCAACTGCTTTATCTATCGGCAGAGCCGATAGAAGAACCTGTGGCCGCCAAAGACAACTTTGTGATGAACACTATCGAGGAAGCTAACCAAGCCATTGAAGATTATAAAAACGGGCTCTTTGGCACACTCGAGTTTTAAACATAAACTATACTTTGAAAGTTATATTTAAAACAAAAGCAAAATGAAATTTGAAGATATCGAACTGGTAAATAATGAAGCCAACCACAATTTTGAGTTGACTATTGATAGTCAACGATCATTCATCGATTACCAGGTGCGCGGAGATAAAGTTTACCTCATCCATACAGAAGTCCCCGAAACTTTACAGGGTCGTGGGGTAGCGGAAGCACTGGTTGAAAAAGCGTTAACCTACATCGAAAATAAGGGACAAAAAATTGTTCCACTTTGCGCCTATGTGCAGATCATTTTGAAAAAACACCCCGAATGGAACAGGGTGGTGGCGTAAAGACTTGATCGCAAAGAGAACTTAAGACTCAAAGCAGTAACACATCGATCCGGTGCGCGTGCACCAATCCCACTTGCGGCGACCAGGCAAACACGGTAAATTGACCATCCTGCGAAGCTACCAAGGCTATCGCATCATGCTGATCGCTTACAAAATGCGCGGCTGCCAAATGCCTGCTGCCACCATTTTGCGCCGGATGAACGCGGCGGGCGCGACCATCGGCAACCGGTTCTGTCATGATGATCTCACCTACGGGCTGGCTATGTTCAGCCCGTGCAGCTTTGGCACCAAATGCTAAAAGATCATACTTATCAGTGATGATTGTTGCGCCGTCCACAGCGGTAAAACCACCTATTAAATCAATAGCTTCCAATAATGATTCGCGCCACTCCAGCTTGTCTGAGGCATCGCATTTGCTTAGCATCAGGTCATCGATGGCCGTGTAAGCCGGTATCACAGGATATTTTACAGGTTGCACAATAGACTCGCGCCACTGCTCTGTTCCCTGAGGTACAATGAATACCAGTCCGCCGCGCTTGTGTAATCGCATAGATGCCGCTAATTGCACCAATATGTTAAACGATTCGCCCATGTAGGCCGGTAACGGCATCGATTCTAAAGATTTAATAAGTTGCGGGCAATCTGCAATGCCCATGCTATCCTCGTCAATAACCTTTATCTGGTCGCCTTGCAGCACGGCAACGTTAACATACTTACCGAAGCCATCAACGCGGCGATGTTTAATTACCAGCAAGCCGGGTTCTACTACTTCAAGCACAAAGCAAACTGCGGGTATACTGTGTGTTGTACCCCAGATAAAAAGGTCGTCGCTGTCCAGCCAAACCCCAAGATGTATGCCGGGCTGCTCAACGGCGGGAGCAAGCTTAATTAAGTTTTGCGGTGTTAGTCGCAATTTTTCACCAAAAATTAAGGGTTTGTCAGATTGAAAAGGCTGCAGCAGTGCCATCGAAATGTTAGGCGAGTGACCTTCCTCACGGCGCATGCTTGCCCAAAAGGCAACATCAATAACAGCCTCGATTATTGTATGGTCCGGAGCAGAAGCTACAACGCTGTCCGTATCATTTCGGGCAGCCAACTGATGCTTTCTAAAATGCGCTTCAATTTCCGATGCCACTATCCGGGCCGGGATGTATGTAGGTTCTGACAGCATAGGTACAATTTTTCTATACAATTATAATAAATATCTGCGGGTGTTGTTTTTAATGTTTTGAAAGTGATATTGTTTTGATGATTACGGGATTATAGATGTCAGTCTGAGCTTGTCGAAGACCTACGCGCTTTAATAATGGTTCGACGGGCTCACCATGACAAAAGATGTTGAAAAATCCCTCAACTAAAACTTTTAGTATTTGTTTGCAAATTTTTATCTTGCAGCTTATGCCGGTGTATATAGCGTCATTGAATTCGGGGAGTAACGGCAACTGTTATTATGTTGGGAATGAACATGAAGCGGTATTGGTTGATGCCGGCATCTCCTGCCGCGAAACGGAGAAGCGCATGCTTCGTTTAGGGTTATCAATCCGCAAGGTAAAAGCCATTTTTATTTCTCACGAGCACGGTGACCACATTCGGGGTTTGGCTGTACTGGCTAAGAAATACCAGTTGCCGGTATATGTTACCGATGGCACCGTTCATCATTGCGGCGAAGTGCCCCGCGAACTTTGTTTTAGCTTGAGGACATATGAATCGGTGAAAATAGGGGAATTGGAAGTTATGCCTTTCCCTAAGCACCACGATGCTGTAGAGCCGCATAGCTTTATGATCAGCAACGGC